>JAFQNY010000170.1 GCA_017395765.1 bacterium | reverse complement strand
AATTCATACAAATGCTACGGTAGTGGGTTTGAAGCTTGAAAACAAAAAAATCGTTTCGGTTCAAGTTAACAAAGAGAATCAAACTCACGATTGGTTTGCTGATTATATAATTTCATCATTACCGATAAAAGATTTGATGGAAAAAATGAGTTCGGTTCCGCAAAGCATTAAAAATGTTGCAACAAATTTAGCGTATCGGGATTATATAATGACAACATTTTTAATCAAAGATTTTAAAATTAAAAATAATACAAAATATCCGACACTTAATAATATTCCTCCCGACAGTTGGATATATACGCAACAAAGAGATGTCAAAGTCGGAAGATTGTACACTCCGCAGAGTTTTTCTCCATATATATGTGATACAAAAAACACTGTTGTATGTCTTGAATATTTTTGTAATGAGAATGATGAATTGTGGAATAAATCCCAAGAAGATTTTATAAAGTTTTCAGGCGAAGAGCTTAAAAAAATAGGTATAATAGAAGATTCTTCAGATATCTTGGAAGCTTATCAATTTAAAACAAAAAAAGCTTATCCGGCACATTTTGGTGCATATAAAGATTTTGATAAGATTAAAGACTTTATTAATTTAATTGATAATTTATATCCAATCGGAAGAAACGGGCAACATAAATATAATAATATAGATCACTCCATGCTTAGCGGAATCTTGGCATCTGAAATAATTACAAAAAACTTGCCTAAAGAATATATTTGGGATGTAAATACCGAAAAAATCTACAATGAGATTAAAAATAACTAGTTTCTGATTTTGTTTCGCATTAAAAAAACTCTTGCATATATTGCAAGAGTTTTTTAATATTATTGAACCATAAATTAACCGATTACAGGCGCAACAAATGTTCTTGTAGCTAAGTCTTTATCTAAAAGTAATAAAGCTTTTTTGTCATCTCCTATTAATCTTAAAGTTGCTAAAACTCCGCCCACAGATGCTTCTTCTTCTACTTGTTCATTAATATACCAGTCTAAGAATTTCATTGCTGCACGGTCTTTAACCTCTTCCGCAACATCATACAAAGCGTTTATTCTTGAGGTTACGTATTCTTCGTGTTTTAAAACTTCTTCAAAAATCTCGATTGGAGTTTGTCCGCTGAAGTTTGGTTTATCTATTGCTAATAATTCTATAGCTCCGCCTCTTTCATTCAAATAATCATACATTCCCATTGCGTGAGCATGTTCTTCTTGTACCTGACAATCAAACCAGTTTACAAAACCCATAAGATTTTGTTCTAAGAAGTAGGTTTTCATTGCTAAATATAAATATTCTGAATATAATTCTTTGTTTATTTGATCATTAAATGCTGTTTGTAATTTTTCGTTAATCATAATTTACCTCCGATTTATACCTTAATTTTAACATATAATAAAAAGATTTCTGTTGTTATAACAACAAAACCATATTATATCCAATTCGGATAATAATAAATAGTTATTGTTTTTTTTGTATTTAATTTTGCATGTCCGCCTTTTATGAAATTAGTTAAAGACCCAGTCGGCGGAAGTGGTGTTAAAGCCCATTTTAGAGGGAATACAAATAAACTCCTGTCTTGACCGAAAACCTCGTAAGAATCAGTTATCTGTCCGCTCTTTATGTTAGGAACAATAAAATCTTTAAAAACAATGCTCGCAGGAATGCCATTCATTCCCGGTGTTACTGCCAAACTTACTTTGGAACACACTGTTGAGCCTTTTTTAGCAATAACTTTTCCTTTGTATATAACACTCCGAACCAGTTCAAAATGGATTTCTTGCCCTTCATATACTTGGTTTTCAGAAATAATAGATTGTTGTATTCTTAATTTTATAGGAATTTTTTCAGTATCTTCGTAGTTGTACTTGTTATGTACGACAGGTTTGATAGGATATCTCGGGAGAGTTTTTACGACTTCATCCTCAAGAATTTCTGCGTTACAATTTATACAAAACAAAAGTGTTAACAAAATCCATATAATTTTATTCATACTTAAGTTTCCTATTCGCCGATGGATTCTCAACTTTCTTTTTTGCAATTTTTCTGTTTTCAAGAGATGTTAATAAGAAATTTTGATAATAGGTGTTGGTTAAATATTCATTATCAACCAAAAAAGACGGATATTGAGAATAAATTCGTTCGTAAATATAGCCCAAGCGTTTTGAAGTCAAGTTTTTGCTTGATAATTTATCTTGTCTTACTTGTGGGCAAGTCTTGTTTATTAATATAATTAAGCCCAATGGGTTGTATCCTGCTTTAACCATGTAATCAACGGCTAATTTGTCGAATACTAATTCATATTTTTTAGGCGCAGCTTTAATTTTTACTGAGCTTAACCACCCGTCACCTAACCCGTCGTAGGAACGTGATGCTAAAGCTATCTCTCTGGCTATAAATCCTGCAAGTTCATCGTCTGTTTCGATTTGTTTGTAAATATTATCATAGACAATAACTTGGCGTTTTGTCAGTGTTTTGTTACCTTTTAACAGCCCTATTTTTTCTTCTTTTCCATTAGCAAAAATTATTCTTTTTTCGATTTTATTAGAGTTTAAGATTTCTGTTCCGACTCTGTTAATTCGACTTTGAATTGAATTTTGTTCCTGCAGTACAGCTTCTTCGGTTGCATATCCGGATAATGTACCGAGCATTAATGAAAATATTATAAATAGCTTTTTCATACTCTCACCTTAAAATTCCTTGGTTTTTATTTTATCACAAAGAAAGGAGATTTTTTATGAAAATTGTTGAACCTATTCGGAACAAAAAAACTATTGAAAAAATTGAACAAAACCTTTTATTGAAGGAGAATAAAAGGGATTTACTGTTGTTTATTTTCGGAATAAACACGGGGCTAAGAATTTCTGATATATTGGCTCTTGATGTTAAAGATGTCAGGAATAAAGACTATCTTTCTATCTGCGAACAAAAAACCGGTAAATATAAAAAGTTCCCTCTTAACAAAAAGCTTAAAAGATATATTAAGCAAAATATTGCAGGCAGAAACGCTAATGAACCTCTTTTTATCACAATATATAATAATCGAATGGAAAGAACTTATGCGTATAAAGTTTTAAAAAATATATGTAAAGAAAACAAGGTAAAAGAAAGCATCGGTACACACAGCTTGCGAAAAACTTTCGGATATCACCACTATAAGCAATATAAAGATGTGGCTCTTTTACAGAAAATTTTTAATCACAACTCTCCGAGCATTACTCTTAGATATATAGGATTAGAGCAAGAAGAAATCAATAAAAGCTATCTTAATTTTGAATTATAAGTATTATCTGCCTATTTCTGTTGCTTTTGCAGCCATTGAACGGGAAATTGAAATCAATGCTAAGTTAGCCTCATAAGCTCTCTGTGCTAAAATAGCATCTGCCATATCCACCATTACGTTTACGTTTGAAGAACGTATATATCCGTTTGCGTCAGCGTCAGGGTGTCCGGGTGAATATATTCTTTGACCGACAGTCGGGTCTTCAACGCAACCGTTGAAAACAACCCCGCCTTGCAAATACGGTAAAGTCCCTGTGCCGAAAACATCATTTTTCATTGTATTCATAAGGCCGTGAAACGATATATCTTCGGAAGCATTTAATACCGGAATCCTTCTTACATAGTTTGGAGTGTCCACGTTTGCAATGTTTTTTGCGTGGATGTCCAATCTTAATCCGTGTGCTTTTAATGCGTTTGAACCTATATTTATTGATTCAAGAATACTCATTTTTTAGCCTTTCCAGCTTAAAGAGTTAAGCTTATTTACCTACATTTATAACGGTTTTCATCTCAGTTATGATATTTGACATTCTTCTCGATGCCATCGTAAACATAAGAGAGTTTTTTTGCATTTCTGACAATTCTTCTGCGATATCAATCTCTTGTCGCCTTCTGTCTTCAATAACTCCGGAAGGCCCGAGAGCTGTTGATAATTTAGTCTCCAACGGGCTGTTCATAGAACCCAAGTATTGAGAAAAGTCGATGTCTTTTCTTACATAACCCGGTGTGTCCACGTTTGCGACGTTTGCACCCAAAGCTCTGTGTCTTTGTGAGATTAAATCTAACATTAATGAGGTTTTACCCATTGAATCTAAACTTGTAAATGTCATCTAAAATTATCCTTCTCTTAAGTTAATCGCTTTATTGTACATGCTGTCTGCAACTTTAGCTAAGTTCATACAAGCAATGATTGATGTGTTTAATCTCATCAATTCGTTTACTTGATCGTGAACATTGGTATTAGAAGATTCCAATGCATGTTGACGAATATTTTGGTTATCTTTTACAATGAACGGATCTCCGGAATCTAATGTAGCAACCATTTTGTTTCCGTTTCCTTGTTCTAATGCTTCCGGAGCATCAAATCTTACAATAGGAATTGTACCGATTTTTTCAGGTAATGAGCCGGCATGGTCGTAACTATATACGTCACCGTTTGGCTTAACTTCAAATTTATAAGAGTTAGCAGGTATTTTTATGCCGTCGCCGACCATCCAGTCATCCATTGTCATCAGATACCCGTCAGCACCTTTTTTAAATGCACCGTCACGAGTGTATTGAACTTCCCCGTCAGGTGAAACAACCGGAATATATCCGGCACCGTCAATCGCTATGTCGTAAGGATTTTTAGTTATTCTTATTCCGCCTTGAGCAATGTTTGTACGAATAGCTCCGTCAATATACCCGTCTTCTCTTAGAATTTGTTCAAAACTCTCTGTTTTGTACGCAGTTGTATTATAATTTGCAAAGTTATTCGCAATGTAGCCCAATCGTTCATATTGCAATGAAGTATTACTTATATTTCTTCTTATTACTGCTTGCATGCTATACATAATTTAATCTCCTATGAACCTTGACCTAATTGAGAAATAACCTTTTGTAAGTTTGAACTCTCAATTAAGAATATTTGTCGATTTGCTTCAAAGTTTCTGACTACGGGTTTTATAGCCATAAATTCGTTTTGCAGAATAACATTCGAATGCTCGTTAAATCCTTGTTTGACATCAGGACTGATGACCGCCATGCCGTTTGAATCTACGACGCCCAAATAACCGGCCTCATGAATTTTTTCTGAATTTGAATCGTAAACGCTGATTTTACCTTTTGAGTTCACAACAACTTGGTTTAAGTCTTCCGGAACGACAGGTAATTGTATTGGCAGTCCGGCATCAGATAATACTTTGTTGTCTTCTAAATCCAATAAAAACCCTTCTTTGTCAAGTTTAAAACGTCCGTCACGTGTCAGTTTTACACCGTTCGGAGTTAAAATTTGAAAATATCCTTTGTTCGCCATTGTTATATCTAAAGGGTTTTTGGAAACGGTTATTCTGCCGACTTGGTCATCGACTGTTGATGAAAGTCCGTGAATCCCGATATATTCCGTAAATGATGAAACTACAGGCTCTCTGCGTTGAAACCCGATTTTATCAAATCCGGTTACGTTTTCGTTTATCATTCCGATGATTTCACTCTGAACATGCATCGCCCTTATGGATGCCTTTATTCCTTGTTCACAAAATCTTACACCGCCGTTGATTTGCATTTGGTTATACCTCACTTCTCCCATGGTAATCGGTTGATTTTAGTGCTTGCTTTAAACTTTTTTAAAAAAATCATCCGATTGAGGGAGCTGGCATGTTTATAATGATATTTTTTGTATTGTCAATATTATTTGAAATGAATCGGGGAAAACTCTTCAGCTGAATCTTGCGAGAGTAAATATATTTTTTTCTTTGTGAAACGTATTAAGGTTTGCTCAATCCCTTTAATTATTCATATATTCCGGAGTAATTGCTAACCATTTGTATGCTTGTGAAGAGTCTGTAGGTATATCCAAGACAAATGTGCCGCCGTATCGCCCTCTGGAGAAGGCTAAATAACCGTCTTCTGCAAGGTTATCCAAAGCTTTTTTAATAGTTTTTTCACTTACTTTATATTCTTTGGAGAATTCTTTTATTGATGGCAATTTATCTCCGACATTGTATTTTTCTGAAATAAGTTGTTTAATTTTGTGTTCATATTTTTCATAAAAATAGAGTTCGGAACTTGAGTTACTGTTTTGGTCCAAAACTATTGTCCCGTATCTTCCTCGTCTTACATATAAAATCTCTTCTTTTGCAAGGAGTTTTATAGCATCGTGAATAGTTTTTACACTGGCATCAAAATTTTTTGACAAAATATTATTTGCCGGTAATTTGTCTCCAGGTTTTAATTCTTCTTTAATATATTTTTTTAGTTTTAGTGCGACTTTTTCTACTAATGTTTCTGTTTGGATTTTTTCTACTCTAAAATCAAGACTGTTAATATAATAATATTGACCTTTTTGTTTTAAAATTCCGTTTGTGCTTAAAAAATTATATGCCGTTCTGAGAGTTGAGTTAGACATTCCGAGTTGATCTGCTAATTTTCTTGCGGAAATAAACTCTTCATCGATTTGATATTTGTTCTCGACAATATATTTTTTTACTATTTCAATCGCCAGTTGGCGTTTTGAGGTTAATTTTTCAATACAGCTTTGATCGTGGATGTTTTTTATATATGTCCCGATTCTTTGTTTTGATTCTATGTATCCGGAATCTTCCACTATACGAAAAACATTTTGTATAGTGCCTTCGCTTACGCCTATATGATAAGCTAAATGGCTTTTAGACGGTAATAAATCATATGGTTTTATCTTACCGATTTCTAAAGAAAAAATTATCCAGTTAGTCAGCCAATGCGAAATCTTTTCTACCTTATTTTCCGAAGGCAAAAATCCATGTATGTGCGGAGCCATTTCCGCAACTGTTATTCGACGACCATTTTTAAAATCCATATCCATTATTCTAAAATTGTACTTGATATTATAAAAACAATCAACCCTTTATATTTTATAATAATACATGGTTGAATAATCATCCTCAAAACAACTCCACAGTCCTCCAAAAGCATCTAAATAAAGACAAGAAGCGCTAAGTTCTCCGATAAAACGGACGTTTTCATTTCCCCTTTTTAAATCATCACAAGGCAAGTCATTGTGCATTGCGCCCAACATAACAGGAATCTTTTGATTTTTGGTAACGCTTTTCATAATATTGTGTGCATATTCAAAAATAGCATTTCTCAACCGTATTCCATTATTTGTTGAAAGTTTTATTGTCGGATTGATTTCGATATTATCAATGATTAATCTTTTTTCGTTATTTTCGTTTTTGACGAAGTATATGAGGGCATTTCCTATTACTTCGTCAGTTTTGGTGTCTTTTATTTCAATCATATTAAACATTGTATTTAATAAATAATCTGCAATTTCTTGTCCTTGTTCTCTGCCCATACCTATACAACAATTTGAATGGTTTCCTTGGAAAATGTCTTTTGCCGGATTACGTCCCCACATTCCTATTTTGAAATTAGCTACGGTTTCTTCAGGTGGATTATAATTATAGAGAAAAGCTTTTTTGTTTTGTAATTCAGCCAATACATTTAATGTAGCTTTTGCTCGTAAAACTTTTTGTGAGTAATTCTTGGAGGTCAAATGTTCTTCTGATAAAGAATTTTCTCTTGCTCTTTTCCAAACTTGTTCCAGTTGTCGTTCGATTTTTTGAATAAGGTTGAGTAAAAAGTGTTTGTTATTCAAAAGATTTTTAGGAATTGTGAATTTATCATCTTTAATATATGTTATCAATTGTTTATCGATAAAGTTTTTTGCGTCGGTTTTTCGCAAGAGTTCTATACCTTTTTCGATTTCGTCTGCAAGGTTATTGAGCGTTAAATCACCTTCAATCGAAGGCGTAAAGTTGACTTCCAAACTCTTGTCAGGATTAAACCATTTGTCATAATCCCACCGGTTTTTAGTAAAGATATCTTTTGTGTCGTTGTTGTAATCCCCGTAGATATCAAAATCAGAATGCACATATTCTCTAAAATCCGTATTAAACATTGCCCAGATTAAATTTTTTAATGCGGAGGTTTCATCTTTTCCTAAACTCTTTAATATAAGATGAGTTTTTGAAATGTCAAAATCGTTTAATCTTTCAAATGTAACTCTTTCAATTTCATTGTTATTAAAACCGGATTGACGCAATAAGCAGTAGAAAAGCCTTTTGTAAATCTTTGATAAATTGACTTTTTTTTCGGATAAAATTTCCTTAATTTCGAATAAAGGGATTTCGTTTTCTTTATGAGTTTGGATTAAAGTGAAAATCTCTGCTTTCTGTTTAGCCAAAAAAGGTTTTCCGTCTTGGTTTAAAGCTTTTTGAAAATTTTTCACCAAAGTTCTTTCTTCGTTTGAAAGCAAAGAGGCTTTTAAAACATTGCTTGAAAAATTGTTTAATCTTTGACGCATTATATAGTCAATTGCCTCTTTATCAAAAGTGTTTAAAAATCTTGGCAAGTGATAGCCTATTAAGTGGAACGTATCTAATATTTCATATTTAGCAAGTTCCGTGTCTGCGTAGTTTCCGTTTACATATTTGTCAGGGTATGTAAGTGCTCTTGATTTCATTGTGTTAAAATCTTTTATAATTTTGTTTGTTAAAATCTCTTGAGGAACACCTTCTATCGAAATAAATTCGTTAGGGTAGTTGTCATCCATAACAGCTTTGTATAATTTGTTGAACTCTTTTTCCCTTTTTGTTGCCATAAATAAGAAATTTTGCATTTTAACAGGTGTAATCTCTGTGTCATTAATGAGTTTTTGAACAAAATTTATTAATCTTTTGTCTTTGGTTTTGGATAGTGTTTGAATTAATTGTAAACTGGCGGCCGTTGGAGCTACTGCCATAGGATCTTTATATATACGTGAGTGATCAAGAAATTTGTCTATTAAATCGTAATCACAATCAGCGTCAAGCTTTTCCAGATTCAGCTCTTCTAATGTAATCAGTCTGTTGATAAATTCTTTTTTATCATCAATACTTTCCAGTAATTTGTTTACGGCAGTTGATGAATACTCTCCGTTTTCAAATCTGCATTGTTTTAAAATATGTTCCAAATCCGCTAATTTTCGGTATTCATTCTCTTTTTGCAAATATTTTTGTATTAATAAATCAACATCATCGTATTTTTCATTTTCCTTTGGCGTTGCACATAAAATCCAAGCAGAAACAGCAGAAGAGGTTGCAATCGAAAAATTTTTCCAAGCCTCTTTACTAAGGGGTGCTATTAATTTTTTCGACGGCAATTTTTTAAAAACAGGCTTTAAGTTTGTTTGCGAAAACTTTACTCCGGCATTTGGAACAACTAATTGCATATTTAGTTAAAAACTGATAAATAAATTTTTTGCTAAAACATGGCGCATGCTCAATTTTTATTGATTGTTTTTATTAAATTTCTACAAGATATATGAACCACAAATGTTATGGAATTTGTCAAGAGGGTAAACAACATTTTGCATGCGAAAAATTTAACAAAGTTTACAATGTTGAGAAAAGTAAAGTTGCTGATTCTATTGGGTTTTGGCAATTGTTTAGTTTTGTGAATTTCTTGATAAGAATTCTTATTTGAATTATCATATTATTAAAGGATAAATTTTAGGGAAGAGAATGTTATCCTTTTATTAGAGGATAGTTATATAAAATATAAGCGAAATAAGAATAGCTAGCCTTATAAATTGGGAGGTTAAACGTCGATATGCAAAACAGTTTGAACAAAGATAGGAACATAGTGGAGTTTTCCTCAAAGTCAGCTGCAGAACTTAAAGGAGTATCTGTACCTTCTGAGTTGTCTTCACAAGTTTCTAAGTTGAATGTTTCTCAAGATGTTCAGAAACAGGCTCAAATTACCCCAATTAAAGTAAAGTCTATTAGTGTTGTGAAAAAAGACGGTACTATTGAACCGTTTGACAATACAAAAATTATCAATGCCGTAAAAAAATCTGCAACAAGAGCTTTGGTTGAATTAACCGAAGGGGACTTGAAAGAAATATGTGATTTCGTTGATAATAATATTGCAAGGATGGATAAAGAAGATATTACAATCTCTGATATGCATAACCTTGTGGAAGGTGCGTTAGAACACTTATATCCAAGTGTAGCGCAAAGCTATAGAAACTACAGAAATTACAAGCAGGATTTTGTGCATATGCTAGATAAAGTTTTCCAAGAATCTCAAAGAATTATGTACATAGGTGACAAGGAGAATTCAAATGCTGATTCAACTCTTGTTTCAACTAAACGTTCTTTGATATTCAACGAATTAAATAAAGAGTTATACAAAAAATTCTTTCTTACAGTCGATGAGTTACAGGCTATAAGAGATGGTTATATATATATTCACGATATGTCTGCAAGACGTGATACAATGAACTGCTGTTTGTTTGACGTTGCATCTGTTCTTAAGGGCGGATTCGAGATGGGTAACCTTTGGTATAATGAGCCAAAATCTCTTGATGTAGCTTTCGATGTAATCGGTGATATTGTAATGGCTGCAGCAAGTCAACAATATGGCGGATTTACTGTCCCTGAAGTTGATAAAATTCTTGCACCATATGCAGAAAAAACTTTTGAAAGACAAAATAACAAGTATTTATGCTTAGGACTGTCGTTTGAAAAAGCAAGAGAAGCAGCATTAGCTGATGTTGAAAAAGACTTTGAACAAGGTTTCCAAGGTTGGGAATACAAGTTCAATACTGTAGCATCTTCAAGAGGTGACTATCCGTTTATTACTGTAACAACAGGTTTGGGTACGGATATGTACGAGAAAATGGCTACTTTGGCTATGTTAAAAATCAGAATGGGCGGTCAAGGTAAAAAAGAATGTAAAAAACCTGTTTTATTCCCTAAGATTGTTTTCTTGTATGATGAAAATATTCATGGAGAAGGTAAAGTTAACCACGATTTATTCAATGCAGGTATCGAATGTTCTAAAAAAGCGATGTATCCTGACTGGTTGTCATTATCAGGAGAAGGTTATGTTGCTGAAATGTATAAAAAATATGGCAGAGTGGTTTCTCCGATGGGCTGCAGAGCTTTCTTGTCACCTTGGTTTGAAAAAGGTGGTATGCATCCGGCTGATGAAAATGATAAACCGATTTTTGTCGGACGTTTCAATATCGGTGCAATCAGCTTACACTTACCAATGATTTATGCAAAAGCTAAAAAAGAAAGCAAAGATTTTTATCAAGTATTAGATTACTATATGGAATTAATAAGAAAACTTCATATAAGAACTTATGAATACTTGGGAGAAATGAAAGCTTCCGTAAACCCTCTTGCATATTGTGAAGGTGGTTTCTTAGGCGGACACTTGGGTATTCACGACAAGATTAAACCGTTACTTAAAGCAGCAACTGCGTCATTTGGTATTACTGCATTAAATGAATTACAACAATTGCACAATGGTAAATCTCTTGTTGAAGACGGTAATTTTGCGATTGAAGTAATGGAATATATCAACAAAAAGGTTAATGAGTTTAAAGAGCAAGACGGATATTTATATGCTCTTTACGGAACACCTGCTGAAAATCTTTGCGGATTACAAGTTAAACAATTCCGTAAAAAATTCGGTGTTGTAGCAAATGTATCTGACAAAGGTTATGTTTCAAACAGTTTCCACTGTCATGTAAGTGAAGATATAAGTCCTATTGAAAAACAAGATTGTGAAAAACGTTTTTGGGATTTATTAAACGGCGGTAAAATTCAATATGTTAAATATCCTTTAGGTTATAATACAAAGGCTGTTGAAACGCTTGTACACAGAGCAATGGACATGGGATTCTATGAAGGTGTGAACCTTTCATTGGCTTACTGTGATGATTGCGGTTATGAAGAGCTTAGCATGGATGTATGTCCAAAATGTGGCAGCAGAAATTTGACAAAAATTGACAGCATGAACGGTTATCTTTCATATTCTCGTGTAAAAGGAGATACTCGTCTTGCTGAACATAAAATGGAAGAGATTGCTGATAGAGTGTCAATGTAAACGATTTATTTAGTTTAAAAGAGGGTTGCTAAAATATTTGGCTACCCTCTTTTTTTATTTCGTGTAAAACAAATTATTAATTTTTCCTTAACATTTTAATATAAAGAGTAAAAATGAGTTATAACTATATATGTAGAATATTAGGAGGATTATATTATGGCATTAAAACCATTACAAGACAGAATTGTTATTAAAGTTATTGAAGATACAGAACAAACTTCAGGCGGTATTTTTATTCCTGATAGCGCAAAAGAAAAACCTCAAAAAGGTGAAGTAGTTGCTGTTGGTGAAGGCAAAACTAATGATAAAGGCGAAAAAGAGCCAATGGAAGTTAAAGTTGGGGATATTATTTTATACGCTAAATATGCAGGAACTGATGTGAAAATGGACGGAGTTGAATACAAAATTCTTTCTATCAAAGATGCGTTAGCTATTGTTGAATAGCAGTGATCAAGAATTCAGTGATCAAGTGACCAAGAGGGAATATGCATCATAAAGATCTAGAAGCGTGGAAATTATCAATGGATTTAGTTATTAAAATTTATAAAATAACTAAAAGCTTTCCTGAAAACGAAAAATTTGCTCTAACAAGTCAAATATGTAGGGCAGCTGTATCAATACCTTCCAATATAGCGGAAGGCTGTGGTAGGGGGTCAGATAAAGATACTCTTCGCTTTTTAGATATTGCGCTTGGATCATCGGCTGAATTGGAGACACAATTACTAATTGCTCAAGCATTAGAATATGCGGATGTGCAAAACATTTTAATTGATTTAGATAAAATCAATGCACTTATTTATGGACTTAAAAAGTATTTAAAGCAGAAAATTTCTTGATCACTTGATCACTTGATCACTTGGTCACTGAAATAGAAAGGAAAATAAAAATGGCAAAGAAAATAGTTTTCGAAGAAGAAGCAAGAAAGTCGCTTCTTAAAGGTATAGACGCTGTTGCTGATGCGGTTAAAGTTACCCTTGGACCAAAAGGCAGAAACGTTATTTTACAAAAGAAATTTGGTGCACCTCAAATCGTTAACGATGGTGTAACAATCGCAAAAGAAATCGAATTACAAGATGGATTAGAAAACGCAGGTGCACAACTTCTTAAAGAAGTTTCATCAAAAACAAATGATGTTGCCGGTGACGGTACTACAACTGCTTCTGTTTTAGCTCAAGCTATCGTAAGAGAAGGATTGAAAAACTTAACTGCAGGTGCTAATCCAATGTCTATGAAACGTGGTATTGATAAAGCTGTTGAAATTGCTACCGGCAAGATTAGAGATTTATCAAGACCTGTTAATACAAAAGAAGAGATTGCTCAAGTTGCGGGTATTTCTGCCGGTAACAATTCTGAAATCGGTGAATTAATCGCAGAAGCTATGAGCAAAGTTGGTAATGATGGTGTTATTACTGTTGAAGAAAGCAAATCTTTTGGTACAAACTTAAAAGTTGTAGAAGGTATGCAATTTGATAAAGGTTATATTTCACCTTACTTTGTAACAGATGCAGAAAGAATGGAAGCTGTTTTAGAAGACGCTTACGTTCTTTGTGTTAACAAAAAAATCAACTTAATCGCTGATTTAGTTCCAGTTCTTGAACAAGTTGCACGTGACGGTCGTTCATTACTTCTTATTGCAGAAGATGTTGAAGGTGAAGCTCTTGCAACATTAGTTGTAAACACTATGAGAAAAGTTCTTCGTGCAGTTGCTGTTAAAGCTCCTGGATTTGGTGACAGAAGAAAAGCTATGTTAGAAGATATCGCTATCTTAACAGGCGGTCAAATGTTTACTGAAGAATTAGGACTTAAATTAGAAAACATTACAACTGATATGATGGGTCTTGCTAAACGTGTTACAGTTACTAAAGACGAAACAACAATCGTTGTAGGTGACGAAACTCGTCAAGCTGTTCAAGAAAGAGTTGCTTTAATTAAAAAACAAATTGAGCTTTCTGATAGCGAATATGATAAAGAAAAACTTAACGAACGTGTAGCAAAACTTTCTGGAGGTGTTGCTGTAATCGAAGTTGGTGCAGCTACTGAAATCGAATTAAAAGAAAGAAAATTAAGAATTGAAGACGCTTTAAACGCAACAAGAGCTGCTAACGAAGAAGGTATTGTACCTGGTGGTGGAGTTGCGTTAGTTCGTGTTCAACAAGCTCTTGAATCAAAATTAGAAACATTAACTTTTGATTCTGATGATGAAAAGAGTGGTTACAAAATTCTTATGGCAGCGCTTGATGTACCTTTAAAAGCTATTGCATCAAATGCAGGTGCTAAAGGTGATGTTGTAGTAGATATGGTTAAATCAGAAAAAGATGCTTTCGGTTATGATGCATTATTAGAAAGATATACAGACATGTTTGCAGCAGGTATTGTTGACCCTGCTAAAGTTACAAGAAGTGCTTTAGAAAACGCTGCATCTGTAGGTTCAATGCTTTTAACAACTCAAGCTGCAGTTGTTGAAATTCCGGAAGAATCAAAAGCTCCTGATATGTCAGCTGCAATGGCAGGCATGGGCGGAATGGGAATGATGTAAAAAACGTACGGAGTTTGTTCTCCGTAGTTTTTTACGAATGACCCGATAGTGTGCGAATAAAAGGCGGAAACAGAAGTGTTTTCGCCTTTTATGTAGCCGTTCTTTGCCGCCGTGCAACGTAGTTGCTCAGGCGGAATGGGAGGCTTTTAGCCGGTGTTCCGACTGAATTTGCGTTTGCGTAGGCAAATGCAAACTAAAGTCGGAACACTACGATTGCGACGTAGGAATCTGTGATTCCACAGGAGCAAGAATGATGTAGTGCTACGCACGTAGATATTTAGCCCGCTCAAATAAGAGCTACAAGATTGAATAAAAATAACAAGCCCGCTAGTAGGTCAAAACTACCGGCGGGTTTTGTTTGTATGACGCACGTAGATATTTTGCCCGCTCAAATAAGAGCTACAAGATTGAATAAAAATAACAAGCTCGCTAGTAGGTCAAAACTACCGGCGGGTTTTGTTTGTATGACGCACGTAGATATTTAGCCCGCTCAAATAAGAGCTACAAGATTGAATAAAAATAACAAGCCCGCTGGTAGGTCAAAACTACCGGCGGGTTTTGTTCAATCATTTTTATATAACAGGTTTTAATCCGGCATTATTGGTTTTGTTGGGTTAAAACCCAATCTGTTGATTGAAATGCTACAAAACCAATATCATCAATATTGGATTAGTTAAGCATTCATTGTATTAAATTTTTCTGAAATTGAACCAATTTCTAGCATTGCTAGATCTCTTCTTTTTTAATTCGTCAATAGCTTTTTTATATTCAGTTTCAAAATCAGAATTATTTTTCAAAACTTCTTCACAAACACCTACGCAACCGTTACAGATAGAATGATTATTACTTGCAATTAGTTTATCAACGTCATATTGACTTCTTCCACAAAATTCACAGAATTTTACATCTTTATTCTCACAAAGAAAAATTTCTGGTTGGTTATATTTGAGTGGAATATTTTCTTCTGCTAATATTTCCTTACAAACTTCTAAACATCTAGGACAAATTGAACCACCAAATTCAGAAACAACAATATTTGACTTATTAAATTCTTCTTTACAATAGTGACAAATTAAAAAACTGGAATTCATTATTTTTTCATATTCGGTTTTAAAATCAGAATTATTTTTCAAAACTTCATCACAAACGCCTACGCAACCGTTACAGATATAAATATTGTTTGATGCATCTAGCAAAAGATTTACATCCTTTTTTGTTCTATTACAGAATGCACATTTCATTTTATCGTTATTAGAAAGGTGTTCAACTGCTTTTTTAGTTATATATTTTAAATCTTTATTGTTTAAATAAATTATACCTTTTGTCAAATCAATACAATGTTTACAGATATATTTTCCATTAAATTCGACGTAAAAATCTGTTTCATCTACAAGCAATCCTCCACAAAAATCACAATAATTTCCTTCGAATTTATTAGCCATATTTTTTAGAATGTCTAAAATCTTAAGTTCTTTTCTTATAAAATTTAGTTTATTAAGTATATGCTCAGAATCACCTAATAATTCATATTTATTAATTTTTGTTTCGTATTCTATTAAATAATTCTCTACTCGACTACCTTTTATAAAATCTATGGTAGCTTCTTCGTAATTTTCTAATAAATAGTTAATAATACTTCTTGTAAGATATGCTTGTGAGTAATTTTGCTCTTTTGCATATTTAACAGCTGTATTAGAATATAATAGAGCTGTTTCATAATCTCCTTTTACCAATATAATTTCCGCAATGGCATCAAACACAACACTGTTGGTATTATCTTTTGCTTGTGCTTCCATATAATCATCTAATGCATAATCAAAAGGTTTGTCCAAAAAAAGTTTTACGTATGCCCTATTTTTATAAGCATTAGAATTATCCGGAGAAAGTTCTATAATTTTATCGAAATATTTTATAGCTTCTTCAAAAAAATTTAGTTGAGTTAGAGAATTTCCACAAATAGTTAATGCCCATTCATTATTGAAATCAATACTTAATGCTTTTTTAGAATAAGTTAATGCTTCATTAAATTTCCTTTGAAAATAATTAATATCCGCGATAAAAGATAATACTGAGGAATCGTCTCCAAATTTATCCAGATATAATTTACATAATTTTTCTGAATCGGGTTGAATTAAAAGATTTTCATTATGCCAAATTTCAAGTAAACAACCAATTTTATACCATAAAGCTTCTGCACAATCAGGATTTTCTTCAAAAATAACAGAAAAATATTGTGATGCTTCCCTGTAGCGACCATTTTTAAACAATTTTTTTGCGTTATTTAATTGTTCAGTAAAATTTTTTTCCATGTTATCCCTTATTTTTCTTTGATTTACAAGAGATTAATATTTTTCAAGCTATCCATCTCTTCTCCGTTTAGCTACAACAATTTAGCCAAATTGTTGTATATTATCACATCTTTAAAAATTTTATCATAACTTATCTGTTTTTGAATCATCGAAATGGTATATATCTACTTGTATTGTGTGGATAAGTTGTGTAGAAAATCAAGAAATTATGCAAGACTTAGTGGAAATAAATTGAATATTAAATAAAACAATAATCAAATTGTAGAAATTTTCGCAAGAAAATTTCAAAATCTTGATTATAGTGCTCGCCGGTTATGAGTTTTGAGGAAATTATTTGCCTCTGCATTTTCGGGGGTAAATGATAAAATCGGTCTTTGTGCTTGTTGAAGTTATGTTTTCAGATTCAAAAACTCTGAACAAATTATTTTTTAAAAGATATTAATCATTTTTATATAACAGGTTTTAATCCGGCATTATTGGTTTTGTTGGGTTAAAACCCAAACTATTCACTCATTGTCTTTTCGTACTGTGTTACCCATAATTTGTCCATAATTGGTTTAACTTAAATATTCTAAGGCTTAGAAATAGAAATTTTCATCTTGAAATTATTATTAAAAGCAACAAGCAACCAATGGATTATTATCAATCATTTTTTGAACAAATCGAGATGTTTTGTCACAATTATCTTTGTAGAATTAGGTTTAAAATCTGTTAGAACAAACACCTGTTATCCCAGAAATAGTGTAAAATAAACACTTTTAGACACTTGTGCTTTTTGTCACGATTGACAAATAAATCGTGACAGGTTGTCACAATATAAAATTATCTGCAACCTAATGTTTATAAGGTGTTGACACGTTATTTTGTGTGTATTAAAATTTTAGTAATTAGGAAATTCATCACAATTGAAGGAGAAAAATATATGCCGAAAGTATTAGAAAAAAAAGCAGAAAAGAAAAGTGCATTAGTAGATAATATTGATGCTCTTAATGAATTGCTTGAAAGAGTAAAAAAAGCTCAAACTGAGTATGAACAATTTACTCAAGAACAAGTTGACAGAATTTTTAAAGCAGCTGCAACTGCTGCAGACAAAGCTCGTATCCCTTTGGCTAGAATGGCTGTTGAAGATACAGGAATGGGTGTTTTAGAAGACAAAATTATTAAAAACCACTTTGCTTCTGAATACATCTATAACAAACATAAAAACGCAAAAACTTGCGGAATTATTAAAGAAGACAAAGAAAACGGTACAAAAACAGTAGCTGAACCTTTAGGTATTTTAGCAGGTATCATCCCTACTACTAACCCAACTTCAACTGCTATTTTTAAAGCTCTTTTAGCTTTAAAAACAAGAAACGGTATCGTGTTCTCTCCACACCCAAGAGCAACTAATTGTACAATTGCTGCTGCGAAAATCGTTTTAGAAGCTGCAATCGAAGCTGGCGCTCCAAAAGATATTATCGGATGGATTGATACTCCTACAATGGAATTATCTGATGCATTACTTCATCATGAACACATTAGTTGTATTTTAGCTACAGGTGGTCCTGGTATGGTTAAAGCAGCTTACTCTTCAGGTAAACCTGCTTTAGGTGTAGGCCCTGGTAACGTAGCTGCAGTTATTGATGAAACTGCTGATATCAAAATGGCAGTATCTTCAATTTTAATGTCAAAAACTTTCGATAACGGTATGATTTGTGCTTCTGAACAATCAGTTATCGTTTGTGAAGAAATATATGAAGAAGTTAAAAAAGAATTTGTTTACCGTGGTGCATACCTTGTAGGTAAAGAAGATGAAAAGAAAATGATTGATTTACCTTTCATCGATCCAAAAAGAGGAACTGCTCACCCTTCAATCGTAGGTCAATCTGCTTGCAAGATTGCTGAATTATCAGGATTCTCTATCCCTGCTGATTCAAAAATTCTTCTTTGTGAAAGAGCTAAACTTGATTGGGAAGATCCGTTCTCAAGAGAAAAACTTTCTCCAATCTTGACTATGTACAAAGCTAAAAACTTTGAAGAAGCAACTGAAATGGCTTATGAACTGGTATTCAAAGGTGGTGCCGGTCACTCATCTGCTCTTTATACAGATGAAAGAAAATCTGACAGAATCAATGCATACGCTGAAAAAATGCCTTCTTGCCGTGTGTTAGTTAACTCTCCATCTTCTCAAGGCGGTATTGGTGACTTATTCAACTTCAAGTTAGAACCATCTCTTTCATTAGGTTGTGGTTCTTGGGGTGGAAACGCTGTTTCTGGTAACATTGGTGTAGAACATTTATTAAACTATAAAACTGTAGCTGAAAGGAGAGAAAATATGTTATGGTTCAAAGTTCCTCCTAAAGTTTACTTCAAGAGAGGTTGTACTGACCTAGCTCTTAGAGAACTTAAGGGTAAAAAGCGTGCGTTTATTGTAACTGACCGTTTCTTATTTAACTCAGGTGCAGTAGATAATATTACAAGAGTATTAGACGAAATCGGTGTTGATCACCAAGTATTCTTTGATGTAAAACCGGATCCTACTTTAGCTACAATCAATGAAGCAATGGCTATTGTAAGACCTTATGAGCCGGATGTAATCATCGCTCTTGGTGGCGGTTCTCCAATGGACGCAGGTAAAATTATTTGGTTATTATATGAACAACCTGATACAAACTTCGAAGATATCTCTATGAGATTCATGGATATCAGAAAAGAATTTGTGAAATTCCTACTTTGGGTGAAAAAGCTACTATGGTTTGTATCCCAACTACATCAGGTACAGGTTCAGAAGTAACTCCGTTCTCAATCATTACTGATGAGAAAACTCATTACAAATATGCAATCGCTGATTACGCTTTAACACCTAATATGGCTATTGTTGACCCTAACTTTGTTGACGGTATGCCTAAAGGTTTAACAGCTGCATCAGGTATCGACGCATTAGTTCACTCTCTTGAAGCATATGTTTCTTGTTTAGCTACAAACTTCACAAACTCAAATGCTTTAGAAGCTACTAAGTTAATCTTCAAATACTTAGTTCGTTCTTACAATGAAGGTGCTAATGATCCGATTGCAAGAGAAAAAATGCACTACGCAGCAACAATTGCAGGTATGTCATTTGCTAACTCATTCTTAGGATTATGCCACTCTATGGCTCACAAATTGGGTGCAATGTACAGTATTCCTCACGGTGTTGCAAACGCATTATTAATTCGTCAAATTATTAAATTCAACTCTACAGACAAACCTACTAAACAAGCGATATTCCCTCAATACAAATATCCTTGTGCAAAAACTAAATACGGTCAAATTGCTGATAATTTAGGTTTAGGTGGTAAAAACGATGATGAAAAAGTTGAATTATTACTTAAAGCAGTTGATGAATTGATGACTGCTGTAAATCTTCCAAAATCAATTAAAGAATTTGGTGTTAAAGAAGACGAATTTATGGCTAATCTTGACATCTTGGTTGAAAGAGCATTTGATGACCAATGTACAGGTGCTAACCCAAGATATCCGTTGATGAGCGAAATCAAAGAAATCTTCTTGAATGCATACAACGGTATTGTGTAATAACTAAACTTAAAAAAGAGCTTGCGGAAAAGTTAAATTTTCTGCAAGCTCTTTTCTTTTCTTTTGGTGCGGTGTAAAATATTAAGTTGTGGAAGTATAAATTCATTAAAGGAGAAATTATGAATATCCCTGATAAAGTTATAAACAGATTAACGCTTTATCATTTCATACTTGATAACTTTAGAGAAGATGAACAATATATTTCCAGTGCAAAAATTGCCCAACTTTTGAATATTGATGATTCTCAAGTCAGAAAAGATTTAAAATATCTTGATTATCCCGGAAAATGCAGAGTCGGTTATGAAGCAAAAAAACTTAAACATACTATAGAAGATTGTTTAGGGTTTAAGCAAAAAAGGGATGCGTTTATTGTAGGAGCCGGAAATTTAGGTTCTGCATTGGCAAAATATGACAGTTTTAAAGACTATGGACTTAATATTTTGGCTATGTTTGATAATGACCCTAAAAAAATCGGTACTGTTATAAATGGTAAGGAAGTTTTGAGTTTCACAAAAGTCGGTAATTTTGTGACGAAGATGGGGGTTGATATTGCAATACTTACCGTTCCTAAAGAATGTGCCGTAAGTGCGGCTAATTACCTTGCCGGAGCGGGAATTAAGTATATTTGGAATTTTACTCCTTGTATTTTGGATGTTCCTAAAGATGTTAAAGTTTGGAACGAAAATTTAATAGGTAGTTTTTTACAGTTTACAAATAGTAATGAGGTATAAATAATAAAATGACACACGAAATAAAAGTATGCATGGGAAGTGCTTGTTTTGCAAAAGGTAATCAAGAAAACTTAGAATTTATAAAAGAATATATAGAATCCAATGGTTTAGATGCAAAAGTTTCAATAGTAGGGTCTTTATGCGAGAACAGGTGCGAAAAAGGCCCGAGAATATATGTTAATGATGTTGAACACATTTGTGTAACACAAGAAAAAATAAATGAAATATTAGCAAATTTAGAATAAGGGTTGAAAAATGGAACAAACTTATCCGGTCTATACTTTAAAAAATGAGTGTAACGATTGTTATAAATGTATTCGAGATTGCCATGTTAAAGCAATCAGGATTCATGGCGGAAGTGCATCTGTTATTAATGAAAAATGTATTGCTTGCGGTCATTGTGTAACTATTTGTCCTGTAGGTGCAAAAAAGGTCAGAAACGATATAGATAAAGTTAAAACTTTATTGTTAACCGGTAAAAAAGTTTATGTTTCATTAGCTCCAAGTTGGGCGGGTGTTTACAATTTTTCAAAAGAAAAAATGATAGCTGCACTCAAAAAATTAGGTTTTGCCGGAGTAAGTGAAACCGCATTAGGTGCACAAGAGGTTTCTATACAAACTGCTAAGATGTTGAATGAGGGCGGTACCGGTTTATATATTTCATCAGCTTGTCCTGTTATAGATGATTATATAAGACTTTATAAACCTAATTTTGCAAAATGTATTACTCCGATAGCTTCTCCTGCATTGACACATGCCGGATTGTTGAAAGATACTTTTGGTGATGAAATAAAAGTAGTATTTATCGGGCCTTGTGTAGCTAAGAAAAATGAGGCAGATAAACATCCCGAATTGATTTCTGTAGCTTTGACCTTTGATGAACTAAATTATTGGTTAAAAGAAGAATTTATTAATGTTGATAAGATTGAAACCGATGATTCTTGTAATTTTGTTCCTGAAAGCGCATATGAAGGGGCTTTGTATCCTCTTGAGGGCGGAATGAATGAAACAATTAAAAAAGTCGGGATTGAAAAGAATGACGTAACATTTATAGGGGTAAGCTCTTTAGAAGCGTTTGATAAATCTTTGCAAAATATAAATCCGGATAAAATAACTAACAAGATATTTGTTGAAGCTTTAGGTTGTCCGGGAGGTTGCATAAACGGTCCTTGTTTATCCAGTACTAAATCAAGGATTCTGATAACTTCTGACATTTATGCAAATACTAAATACAGAGATGAAATTCCAAAAGAACCTAAAAAAGTTGTATGTGAAGAATATAATCCGTCACCACTCCAGAAAGTTGAGCATTCTGTTGAACAAATTTCGAAAGCACTTAAAAAAATAAGTAAACATAAGCCGGAGGATGAATTGAACTGTGGCGGATGCGGTTACAGTAGCTGTCGAGAATTTGTTAATGCACTTATTGCGGGCGAAGCGGAAACTTCAATGTGTGTTTCATATATGAGAAAAATTGCGGTCAGAAAAGCTGCTGCTATGCTTAGATGTATGCCATCAGCTGTTGTAATTGTTGATTCTAATATGGAAATTGTTGAGGCTAATGATTCTTTTGAACAAATGTTCTTAGGTGATATGTATGAAATTTTTGCTTCTCGCCAAGATGGTTTAACAGGTGCGTCATTGGAAAGAATAGTTCCTTTTAGTGAATTGTTTAAATCAGCTTTAGATACAGGAAATGATATACACCAAGAACATTTTGTAATAAAAGATAAGGTTTATGATATCAGTATATTTACTATTGAAGATAACGAACTTATCGGGGCGGTTATTTCTGATGTTACAAAATCAGAAATTGACAGAAGCAAAATAGCTAAAAAAGCAAGAGAAGTTATTACAAAAAATATTGCAACGGTGCAAGAGATTGCAAGTTTACTCGGTGAGCATATGGTTGAAACTGAATTACTATTAAATTCTATTGCAGAAGGCTTTGATTCTAATATAAGCGAGGATAAAAAATAACAATGTTTATTGATGTAGCTTGTGCGCAAAGAAAAAAATATAATCAAAATGCATATGGAGATTTCTTTACTTCTACAAGATTTCCTAATATGAACAGAGTTGTGGCTGTGCTTTCTGACGGCTTGGGAAGCGGTATAAAAGCTAATATTCTTGCTTGTATGACTTCGACAATGTTATTAAAGTTTTTGGAAAGTAATTCTGATATTGAAAATTCGTGTGAAATTATAATGAACTCTTTGCCAGTATGTAAAGTTCGTGGTATAAGTTATTCAACTTTTTCAGCAATCGACTGTTTTGAAAACGGAAAAGCTAAAATTGTTGAAGAAGGTAATCCTGATTTTATTTGGATAAGAAACGGTGAAGTTTTAAAACCTGAATATCAAATAATCGAATCAAAAGATTTCAAGAATCGCAAAATGAAGGTTTATGATATCAAACTTGAAAAACAAGACAGAATTATTTTTTGTTCAGACGGTGCAACACAAGTTGCAATGGGTACTAAGGCTTTTCCTCTCGGGCTTGAACGAAATGGGCTTATAAAAATTATTTTGAATAAATTAAGACAGAGTCCTGAAATTTCTTCAAAGGATTTGAGTGAATACTTGGTGCATCAAGTAGAACTGATTGCTCCAAATAAAGAGCTAAAGGATGATACATCCATAGTTTCAATATATTGTCGTGACCCGAGAGAATCTTTGATTTTTACCGGACCTCCTTATCATCAGGATAAAGATAATTATTATGCAAAATCCTTTATAGAATTTAAAGGTAAAAAGGCGATTTCCGGCGGAACAACAGCCAATATAATTTCCCGGGAACTTAATATTCCGGTTACAACTGATGTCGCAACTGCTACCGGAAAACTTCCTGGTCTTTCTAATATGGAAGGGGTTGATTTAGTTACCGAAGGGATTTTGACATTAACTAAAACACTAGAATATTTAGAAAACGGAAAGCCTGAACAAAATGCAGCTAAAATTTTAATGGATTTTATGTTAAACTCAGATTGTATTCATTTTATGGTTGGTGCTCAAATGAATAAGGCTCATTATGATCCTAATTTACCAATTGAGATAGAAATTAGAAAGAATGTAATCAGGCAAATAGCGAAAGTGTTAGAAGAAAAATATTTAAAAAAAGTAAAAGTACAGTTTATTTGAGGTATTTATTATGGAAAAAATTTCAGTAAAAGTATGTTTAGGAACAACTTGTTTTGTAATGGGTGGTAGCAATCTTCAAGAGTTAAACGACCTAATCCCTAAAAAATACGGTGATAAAGTTGAAGTTGTCGGTTCACCTTGTTTAGGACTATGTTCTATCAATTGGGAGTATTCTAAAGCTCCTTATGTTAAAATAGATGAAGACGTTATTACTGAAGCAACTGTAGAAAAAGTTTTAGAGGCGATAGAAAAGAAATTAGGAAATTAGTTAGGGAAAGAAAATGAATAATCTTGGACGGACAATACACATTAAAAAAGAAATATTAGTTAGAATTATAAAAGCATTTTTATCAGATGATTTTGAGGAACAAGCAAGACTTATTCCTTATGATATGAGGCCAAAAGGCATGGAAGTTCCATATAGATGTTGTGTTTATAAAGAACGTGCAATTATCAAAGCAAGAACCCTTGCCGGTTTGGGATTTTCTATAGAGGAAGATGACGAAACGGTTTCTCTTGCTAAATACGCTAAGAAAGCTCTTGAAAGAGAAGAAATCAGTGAAAAGAATTTGACCGTATTACAATCTGCTTGTAAGGGTTGTAATTCAAATAAAATATATGTTACTGATTTATGTCAAGGATGTATTGCAAGACCTTGTATGTCATCTTGTAAATTCGGAGCAATTTCAGTTGTAAACGGACGCTCTGTAATTGATGATTCTAAATGTAAAAAATGTCAAATGTGTGTTAAGGCTTGTCCTTATAATGCAATTGTTAAAATATCAGTTCCTTGTGAAGATGCTTGTCCTGTTGGTGCTATCAAAAAAGATGAAACCGGTTTTGCAAGCATAGATTATGACAGATGTATAAGTTGCGGTAAATGTACTTCAGCTTGTCCGTTTGGAGCAGTTCATGAAAGAAGTCAAATAATTGATATTCTAAAAGCAATAAAAGATGGCAAAAAAGTTATTGCTATGGTTGCTCCGGCAATTGCAGGTCAATTCCCGGGTAATATTTATCAGTTAAAAACAGCAATCAAAAAAGCAGGATTTACTGATGTTTATGAGGTTGCTCAAGGTGCTGATATAACCGCTCATTATGAAGCTGAAGAATTTGTGGAAAGAATGGCGGAAGCAAAAGAACAACAAACAGAATGGCTTGACAAATGGGTGAACGAAGGCGGTTATGATGCTAAAGAAGGGGATTTAAAAGAAAAACCTCCTGTTCGTAATTTCATGACAACATCTTGCTGTGCAGGATATAATCAATTAATTGCAAAACACCTTCCGGAAATAAAACCTTATGTTTCAACAACAGGAACTCCGACTTATTATATTTCTGAAATTATTAAAAAAGAGATTCCTGATGCAATTACTGTATTTGTTAGCCCTTGTGTTGCAAAACGTGCTGAAGGATTCAGTAATCCGAATGTTGATTTTGTAATGAATTCAGAAGAATTAGGTGCATTGTTCATTGCTAAGAAAATCGAAATCACTGAATGTGAAGAAGAACAGTATGTTGTTGAATCTTCAAAACACGCAAGAAACTTCGGTTTCACCGGCGGTGTTGCTGATTCGGTTAAAGCATCATTAAGAGATGAAACTATTATAAAACCGTTTGTAATTAACGGATTGAATAAAGAATCTATAAGACAACTCAGAAAATTCGCTCAATCAGGAGAATGTGAAGGCGGATGTAACATGATTGAAGTTATGTGTTGTGAAGGTGGTTGTATTGGTGGTAATGCTACGGTCAACAACCAAAAAATGGCAAAGAAACAAATTGATTCTTTAGCAAATGCAAGTAAGGATATTGATAAAATATAATAAAAAACCGCCTTTTATAAGGCGGTTTTTTTTATTCAATATTTAATTTTTTACGGAGAGAATTAACAATTTTTTCTAAGGTTTCTTTTGGTAAACTTGTTTGTCTTACCGGATCATAGCCAACTTTTTCATCATTTAGAATAGCTTTTATTAAATTCTCTTTAGAGTTATATTTTTTGGTTTTGCAGTATTGAACAGCATCAAGGCGATTGAGTTTATCCGCAACAACTTCAATATCTCGATAAGACATTCCTAAATCGTAAAGATGTTGTGCTATTATATCATTTTCTTTGGATGTAAATTTATCTTTCCCGCTTGCTGTTCTCATTAGTTTTGCCCAAGCATCTTTTATGGCTTCTTTGACCGGTAGTGTGACTTCCAGTTGGTATTTAAATCTGCTTAAGATTGCGGGATTAAGTCGAAGAGATTTGTTATCGCTTTTTATTCCATTAGGATCTTTATTGGTTGCACCAATGAATATTATATTTTCACACTCTTCTTGCAAACGTATCATATATTTTTTTAACGTGTTAGCCAAATCTTCACTATGATGAGCTGCAGTGCCTTTATCAATAGATATTGTTCCGTCAATTTCATCCATAAAGACCACAACAGGCTTTTTAGGATTGCTTTTAGCGTGACTTTCTATTTGATCAAAAGTTTCAGCTAATCTTTGTGAGCCTTCTGCAACAAATTTCGAATCAAAAAATTCTTTATCAATTTGTATGTAATCTGCACCTAATTTTTTTGCAATGCCTTTTGCAGCTGAAGTTTTTCCGGTACCGGGAACTCCCCAGAATAGTAAAGAAGAATAATCTTTTATGTTATGTTCTTTTTTTATATCAGGATGCTGGATAATTATTTGATATTCTTCAAAAAACTCTTTTATTTTGTCTAACCCGGAAAGCTCGTCTAAAGACTTTACACTTTTTTTGTTTTTAAAGTTTTGAACCTCAATTTCAATACTTCCTGAAAGTAAAGGACTACGACGTGTTGACGTTTTTTGGGTTATTTTTTTAATACGCTCTGGACGTGTTCTTATAACCATCCACGCAGAACCAGCAACTGTCAAACCTAATGCTAGCGGGCCGGTGAAGTCTTTAAATTTGTTTTTCTTTTCTTTTTTAGGTGTAATATTTCTTAAAGGGATATTACTTATTGGTGAGATGTTCATTTACTCCTCAATTCCAGTTGTGCCGTTGTTTGGAGTTCTAAGATTTTTCATGCACTCTTCGATTTCTTTTATTTTTTTATTAATAGTATTGTTGTCCATTACGTCCATAGCTCTATAAGCCAAACCCCAAGTAACTTCGGTTATTCCTAATGAGAAAATTCCCATGAGAATACGTCCGGCAATATCGTTTGCACCTTCACGTTCGTGCCAAGTAGCTAAAGTTTCTCCCAAAGATCTTTTACTATTTAGAAATTTGTCTTTCCAGTTTGGGTTTTTTAGAGCTTCTTTTGCTTCCAAAATTATTTCGTCACGAAAAAATTTTCCGTTTACATAGCCTTTAAAAGATTGGTTGTAAGTTTTGTTGGTAGAATTTGTTTTTTTGTGGTTAATATTGTTAATTTGTGAAATAGCTGGAACCTTCATTTTATAATCCTCTTGATAATGATACACATGAACATTAAACACTCAAAAAAAAATTTTTTTAAGTGTTCAATTGTATAAAATTTACAAATATTCATAAAAATGTGTTGAAAAATCTTTCTTAATATTTTGTAATATTGCTTTTCTTTCAAGCAATTTTTCATTAAACAAATACTTTAATAAAGTATATGTGTTTAGTATGATGGTGTCTTAATTAATGGCGTTAATTAACAAGTTATCTTTTGAATTTAATATCCCTAAAATATCGTTTAAAAGTTCTGCAAAAGCATCAAGTTTGAATGTTAATCCGCAGACGGATAGTTTTATTACAAAACCGATTAATAGAATTTTTACTCTCAGTGATTTACAGCTTAAAGAAGAAGTAGCCTTGAATCCACGGGTTAAAGAGCTTTTGAGTTCACATAAAATACCGCTGCGAGTTAATGTTAATGAATTAGAGAATTTGAGACAGGGGCATTTGCAGAATACACGTGTAGCGACTGCTAAAATTTATTCGGCATTGCCTTATGAGTTGAAATCGCAAATCAATCTTCCTAATCTTCAAGAAGCTGCAATGTATCATGATTACGGGAAAATTTTAATTCCTGAAAATGTTTTGAATAAAGCCGGCGAGTTGAATGAAGCTGAATTTGAAATTATGCAATTACATCCTGAGCTGAGTTATGAGCTTTTGAAAAACAAAGGGTTTAATTCCAGAACTCTTAATTTAATTCGTTATCACCACCAGTTACCTGATGCTTCCGGATATCCTAAAATCGTTTCAGATTATGAATTCGGATTGGATTCGCAAATACTCAATGTTGCTGACAGATACAGTGCGTTGTTGGAAAAACGACCGTATAAAGATGCAATGTCCAAAGAAGATGCTTTAAATATTATAAAAGAAGATGTCAATAGTGGTTTAATTATTAGACCTGTTTATGATGCTTTGACAATGATTTAATAACGTGAGGTTCAACATAAAATCTTATATAACTAGCTACTTTATTATCTTTGATGTATAATTTTATCTTGAAGAGTAATAAAGGAAAAGATTTTGAAACATTCAAGATTAACGATTGCAATATTTGTATCATTGATACTTGGAATCCTCGCAGGTTGGTTATTTCCGCAATTTGCGGTAAAAATGCATGTACTTGCTGAAATATTTTTAAGAATGGTAAAAATGATTATTGCACCGTTATTATTTGCTACTCTTGTAGTCGGTATAGCAGGTCATAGTGATGTTAAAAGCCTTGGAAGACTCGGTGTAAAGACAATTGTTTATTTTGAATTGGTTACGACTGTTGCACTGATAATCGGCTTAGGATTTGCAAATTTATTTAAGCCGGGTGTGGGAATGGCCAATTTTGCGAGTCAGAATACCGGTTTGAACGAAGTTAGTTTTATGACATCTTCTGTTGCTCATTCTTCGTTTGGAGAAATGCTTTTGGATTTATTTCCGACAAGTATTGTTCAAGCAATGGCAGAAGGTAATTTGTTGCAAATAGTTGTCTTTTCATTATTCTTTGCACTTGCAATATGTGCAGTAGGGAAAAAAGCTCAACCTGTTCTTGATGTCTTAAATTCAGTGACGAAAATTATGTTCAAGTTTACTGAATATGTTATGTTTTTTGCTCCGGTAGGTATTTTTGGTGCTATTTCTTATACTGTAGGAACAAATGGTATCGAAATACTTTTTAATTACGGAAAAATAATTGTTTCATTATATGTTGCACTTATAGCTTTTGTTTTATTGGTTTTAATTTTTGCGTGTAAAATTGTGAGAATCTCTTTTAGGGGTTTAATAAAAGCTATTCAAGAGCCGGCATTGTTAACATTTACAACAGCGAGTTCAGAGGCTGCATTGCCAAAAGCAATGTCTATTATGGAAAAATTCGGAGTGCCGAAATCGATTGTAGGTTTCGTAATGCCGACAGGATACACTTTCAATTTAGACGGTTCTACATTGTATCTTGCAATGGCTGTAATTTTTTCTACTCAACTCGTTGAAATTGATTTGTCAATTAAACAACAATTAGTCATTATGTTTGCCTTGATGCTTACTTCTAAAGGTGTCGCCGGTGTTCCGAGAGCCTCTTTGATTGTTTTAGCCGGAACATTAACAAGTTTCAACTATCCTATTTTAGGTGTTGCAATCCTTTTGGGTATTGACCAAATTCTTGATATGGGACGAACAGCCGTTAATTTAATCGGAAACTGCGTTGCAACGGTAGTTATTGCAAGATGGGAAAATTGTTTTGATTATAATAAAATGAATGAGTTTTTAAAATTGAAATGCATTAAAACTAATACTTTAGGTAAAGTTGATACTGAAGTTAGTTTTAATAAAGACTTTGGAGAAAATAAACTGGTATAAGGAAGGAAAAGGGTTATGGAATATAAAGAGACCTTGAATTTACCGCAAACAACTCTTGAAATGAGAGCGAATGCAACAAATAAAGAGCCTCAGACTCAAAAATTTTGGGAAGAGATAAGTGTATATGAGAAAAATTTGGCACAACGTGATAAGTCAAAAAGTTTTATTTTACATGACGGGCCTCCATATTTGAGCTCTGATAAAATTCACATTGGTCACGCTTTGAATAAGATTCTTAAAGATATTCTTATTCGTTATAAATCAATGAGAGGTTATTATGCGCCGTACGTTCCAGGATATGATGCTCATGGTTTGCCTATTGAAAACGCAGTTGTAAAAAATATTAAAGGTGGACGCAATGCTCTTACTCCTGCTGAATTAAGAGCAAAATGCAGAGAATTTGCTCATAAAAATTTGAAAGGCCAAGAAGCTGAATTTAGACGCTTAGGTTGCTGGGGTGATTGGGAACATCCATATTTAACTATCAATCCTGAATTTGAAGCAGAACAAATCAGAGTATTTGGTGAGATGTTCAAAAAAGGATATGTTGAAAAAGGGCTTAAACCTGTTTATTGGTGCGCTTCTTGTGAAACAGCGTTAGCTGAAGCAGAAGTTGAATACGCTGATCATACTTCAACATCTATTTATGTAAGATTTGCTTTTGAGCCAGAGTCAGTTGAAAAGATTAATAAAATTGTCGATTCACAAGGTAAAAAAGTTTACGCAGTAATTTGGACAACAACTCCTTGGACAATTCCATCAAATATGGCAATCAGTATGCACCCAAGATTTGAATATACTTTCTTTGATTATAAGGGTGATATATATGTAATTGCTCAAGGCTTGTTAGCAAGCTTTTTGGCTGATGTTGCTTGGGAAGAAGCTGATATTAAAGTTATCGGATCTTGCACAGGTCAAGATTTAGAATTATTAGAAACTAAACATCCGCTTGTGGATAGAAAATCCCCTATTATTTTGGGTGAACACGTTACTCTTGATGCCGGTACAGGTTCTGTTCATACAGCTCCGGGTCACGGTCTTGAAGACTACGAAGTCGGTTGCAGATATAATATTGAAGTATTTTCACCACTTGATTCCAAAGGTGTTTGGACAGAAGCGGTTAAAGACCCAGATTTAGTTGGTGTTCCTTATTATAAAGGAAACGGAATTGTTATAGAAAAACTCGAAAATTGCGGAGCATTACTTGCTCAACAAGATATTCAACACAGCTATCCGCATTGTTGGAGATGTAAAAATCCTGTAATTTACAGAGCAACTCCTCAATGGTTTGTAAAAGTTGATAAATTCAGAGAAAAAACTCTTGAAGAAATCAAAAACGTAAAATGGATTCCTGCAAGCGGTGAAGTTAGAATTTCTAACATGGTTGCAAGCAGAACAGATTGGTGTATCTCAAGACAAAGAGCTTGGGGTGTGCCGATTCCTGTATTCTATTGTGAAGACTGCGGAGAAGCTATTGTTACTGATGAAACTATTGAAAATGTAGCAAACATTTTTGAAAAAGAATCATCAGATGCTTGGGTTAAGCGCACAACTGCAGAACTTCTTCCAAACGGTTTCAAATGTCCTAAGTGCGGAAGCGTTCACTTGACAAAAGAATCTGATATTATGGATGTATGGTTTGACTCGGGTATTACTTGGAGAGCTGTTGTAGAAAAACGCTCAGAACAATTAAAACATACTCCTGTCGATATGTATTTAGAAGGTTCTGATCAATACAGAGGATGGTTCCAATCTTCTTTATTGACATCAATCGCTACTCAAGAAAAATCGCCTTATAAATCTGTGCTAACTCACGGTTTTGTAATGGACGGTGAAGGTAAAAAGATGTCAAAATCTGTCGGTAATGTTGTAACTCCGCAAGAGATTATAAAAGTTTACGGTACTGATATTTTAAGACTTTGGGCAGCTTCTGTAGACTACAGAAACGATACCAAAATCGGTGATAATATTATTAAACAACTTGCTGAAATCTTTAAGAAAACCAGAAACACTGCAAGATTTTTACTTGGTAATATCTTTGATTTCGACCCGGCAGTTGATTATGTAAAATACGAAGATTTAAAACCTATCGATAAGTTTGCGTTACATAAATTGAATAAAGTTATTGCAGAGATTACAGAATCTTTTGAAAGCTATGAGTTCTATAAATACTTCCAAGCTCTTCAAAACTTTGCAACGAATGACTTAAGCTCATTCTATCTTGATATTGTAAAAGATAGACTTTATACAGCTGGGAAAAAATCGCTTTCAAGACGTGCTTGTCAGACTGTTCTTTATGAAAACTTACAAGCTCTTGTAAGAGTTTTAACTCCAGTTATGCCTCACCAAGCAGAAGATATTTGGCAAAATACTCCTGAATGTCAGCGTGGTGGTCTAGAAAGTATCCTACTTGCTGATTGGGTTGGGGTAAATGAAGCGTGGAACGCACCAGAGCTTGAAGAAACTTTTGCAAAAATCTTGAAAACAAGAGAAGTTGTAACACGTGGTATTGAACCATTAAGAGCAGATAAAAAAGTAGGAAGCTCACTAGAAGTTGCAGTTCATGTCAAATCTGATGATGCAGAAGTATTGAAAGCTAATGCTCAAGACTTAGCAGATATTTTCATTGTATCTCAAGCTTATGTTGCAGAATCAGCTCCTGCAGAAGTTCTAAACGAATATACAGAAGATGGTATAACAGTTTGGGTAACAAAAGCAGAAGGCGAAAAATGCGAACGTTGCTGGAAATATAGAAAATTAGGCGAAGTCGCAGGACACGAGACTGTTTGTAAAGATTGTGCAGAGGCGGTTGGTTAATAGATAAAAAAATAAGTTGAGCTTTATGCTCAACTTATTTTTTTTATAATTTGGATGTTTTATACGTTACATACGATTGTTTATAAAACATTATTTTATGTTCCTAAGAAAGAACTGTAGTTTTGTTGCATTTTTGCAATTATCAATTCCATATTTGAAAATTTCTTTTCTAATTGTGCTTGATAATCACTAACTTTTACTTTTTGTTTAGAAATTTTTTCTTCCATATTTCTTATGTTAGATTTTATAGTGCCTTCTTTAACATCAAAGAATCCTGTTGTAGCAGACAATGCTTGCTCTACGGTGTTTTCCATCATTGCGAAGATTCCGTTTTCTCCTGCAAGCAATGATTTGACGCTATCAGGATTTTCTTCAAGCGCTTTTGTGAATTCTTTTTCGTCAAATTCTAATTTATTAGTTTCTGTTGAAAGATTTGTTGCACTTGCTTTTCCTGTTGAGATACCAATCTGAGCAAGAAGGTTATATGCACCGCCGTTAGTGTTGTTGCTGGAGTTCGCAAATGTTCTTAAAGTGTTTTTAAGGCTTGTAAGAGATGTTTCACGTTCCAAATCTCCGCCAACGGCTGTAACTTTGTCAATTTGCTCAATTGTTTTGTTATATGCTTCTACGAACTCTTTTGCGGCAGCAACGAGCTCTGATGTGTCGTGAGTAATTTTTAAAGTTGTGTTACCGTCTTCTTCCGAGCTGACTTTTTTCAAGTTTAAAGTAACATCTTCGATTCTTGAAATATCTGAGCCTATAGTGTTTGAAGTTGATGTAATACTTGTTCCGTTAATTGTTAATAAAGCGTTTTTACCAAGTTCTTGAGCTTCGGTAAACATTTTGGAAATAGTATTTCCTTGTTCATCAACTGTAGTAGTAGTCAGACCCATTACATCGGTAAAGTTACTTGTGCCGGCTTCAATATTAATATATGCAGCACCTTCTTTTTTAGAAGTAATTGTCAATTTACCTGTTGTATCATCCCAAGATGCTGTAGCTTGAGCTTCTTCACTGTTATTTATTTTTGAAATAAGTGAAGATAAAGTTGTGTTTTCATCAATTGTAAACGTTGCGTTTCCGATTGTGAAAGTTCCTTCGGTAATTTGTGTTTTAAACCCTGAATCGCTTGCTGTAAGCTTTGTTGCAATGTTAGCTTTGAATAATGAATTAGTTGAATCATAACCGCCATCTTCGTTGCGAGTCAAACCTGTTAGAGAAACAAAGTTCGTGTCATCGGTTGTTGAACCTACGTGAATTGTGTCACCTTCTGTTTTTGCTGACAAATTCAAAACTCCGCTTTCGTTAACGGTTGCGGTTATACCTGCAGCATCTAAAGCTTCTTTTAAATCACCTACCGAAGTTTCATCGGTAATTTCTATTGCGGTTTTTGCTCCGTTCACGTAAACTGATAAAGTTCCTTCTGTGATTCCAAAGCTTTTCAACTTTGTATTATCATCGGCAACTGCACTTGCAGATTCTTTTGAAGTTGCTTTTGTACAAGTGGCAAGTTGTTGAACCGTGATGTTGTAATCTTGTCTTACGGCATTTGCTCCGGCTGTTGCAGTAAAAATTTCTGTGTTAGAAACTGTTGCAGTGTTTTTGCCGAATAGGTCAAAAGTGCCGCCAAACTTTGTATCAGTAAAGTTTTCAAGAGCTGTTCTCAAATTATTGAAAATAGTTTTGGTTGACGATAATGTGTTTTTTGAGGTATTTAATACGCTTAGTTCATTTTGGAGCTTAGTAACCTCTTGTTGCTTTACGGAAACAAGAGCTTCGACCCAAGATGACGTATCTAAACCTGATGCTAATCCGCTAAATGATATTGACATGTCTTTAAAAATCCTTTCTTAATTTTATCGATAAATATATATTGCAATATATATATTATAAATCATGTTTTGACCCTTTTCAACCCTTCAAAAAGTGTAAGTTTTACAAAAATTAACGATAAACCCGAAGTTTTTTTAAATAAGCATTTGTATGATTTTATGAAATTTTTACAAAACGTAATACTATGCCAAACGTCCTAATTGAAACGATATGCTTGTGTTATAATAATATTTGAACTGATGTTCGTTATAAGATTAAGGAGTATAAAAAATGATGAACAGCGCAATACCTTTGAAAATAGCAGGCGTTGGGTATAGTGTTCCTAAAACTGTTGTTACTAACGAAGACTTAACCAAGTTATATGACACATCTGATGAGTGGATTTATTCAAGAACCGGAATTAAAGAGAGACGTTTGGTTTCAGGGAGTGAGGATGCGCTTACATTAGGTATTGATGCAGCAAAAAATGCATTAAATAAATCGGGAATTAAAGCGGAAGATATCGAATTGATTATTGTTGCATCTTCTGCGCCACCGCAATTATATCCGGCTATTGGTTGCAGAATTCAAGCGGCGTTGGGAATCCCTAATAATATTCCCGCTTTTGATATTACTGCTGCTTGTTCAGGTTTAATCTATGCATTAAGTATTGCAAGAGGTTATATCGCTTCCGGTATGTATAAAAACATATTGCTTGTTGCGACTGATAACAATTCAAGATTATTGGATTGGAAGGATAGAACTTGTTCTATTCTGTTTGGTGACGGTGCGGGAGCTATGGTTGTTACTGCATCTGATGACGGGGTTGATGATATTATT
>JAFQNY010000169.1 GCA_017395765.1 bacterium | reverse complement strand
TTAAGGTTTGCTCAATCCCTTAATACCCACTTTTTTTTATTTTTTCAAAGCGTTTTCAAGAGCTTTTTCAAGGACTTCAATTTTTGATTCTAAAACTTTTACTTTTGCAGCATTTTCATCGGAAGAAATTGATTCTTTTTCCAATTCTCTTTTGTATCCGTTAATTTTTTTATTTTTGACATATATCTTAATATTCATTATAAAAATACCAAAAGTTAATCCGCACAGAAAAATCAGTCCTAATTGTAAATGTCCTGATAAAAATGTATATGCGTACCAAATGCCTGTGCCGGAAAAAGCTACTAAACATAAATTTATAAACGAGTTAATCATAAAATCCCTCCTAAATTATTTTACAATAAAATTTAGTTTTATGATAGAATAACAGTATAATCCAACTAGGTATTTAATATGGGTGATGAAGATAAACAGTTTGATGCCACCCCCCAAAAGCTTGAGAGAGCCAGAAAAGAGGGACAGGTAGTAAAATCAAAAGACGTGTCAATGGCACTGTCACTTTTGGTAATGTTTACTTTCATAAATATGATGGCTCCCATAATTTGGCAGGCTATTGTAGGTTTATTCAGAACCCTTTATGAACAAATACCCAACCACACTTTGGAAGAAATCGGTTTAACTTATATTTTCACTGTCGCAGTTATTCCGACTGTTTTAATTATTGGTTCGATATTGTTTTTAGCCGCATTTGTTTCAATTTTAGGTGATTTTTTTCAGGTCGGACCTCTTGTTGCAACCGCACCTCTAATTCCAAAACTTGATAAATTGAATCCTACAAAGTATTTTAAGAACTTGTTTCAGGTAAAAACTTTGTTTGAGCTTGGTAAAAATATTTTGAAAGTTACGGTTTTGGGGCTTGTCGGTTGGACGGTTTATAGCGATCATTTGGAAGATATTCTTGGATTAGCGGCTATTGATAATAACTTTGCTGTTATGATTGAGTTTGGGAAACTGATTGTCGAATTTATTTACAAAGCTTGTATTGCATTCCTTGTTATAGCAGCTGCCGATTATGGTGTTACTAAATGGAAGTTTTTAAAAGACCAAAAAATGTCCTTCAAAGAAATCAAGGACGAATATAAAAACTCGGAAGGAGATCCGCATGTGAAAGCAGCTTTGCGCCAAAGACGTATGCAAATGCTACAAAGAGGTGCGATGGATTCCGTTCCTGAGGCTGATTTTGTTGTTCGTAACCCGACCCACGTTGCCTGTGCAGTTAAGTATGATGCTGAAACCATGCAATCTCCGACTCTTACCGCAAAAGGTACGGAGCTTATTGCCAAACAAATTATTGATATTGCAACTAAGCACAATGTTCCGGTTATCGATAACGCTCCGGTTGCTCGTGCATTGTTTAGGATGGTAGATTTAAACCAACAAATACCTCCGGAATTATACAAAGCTGTTGCCGAAATTTTGCTATTTGTTTATGGTCTAAAAGCTAACCAAAATGGGAATGGTTCTGCATAAATTCAACTATTTGGACTAGTAAAATCGCTTGAATTTTTTTAAAAATCAATGTAATATTGAATAAGGTTAGTTTGAATAAGAGAAGATGGATAATAAGACTTTAATCAAACAGTACGTAGGAATCGTACAAAAAATAGCACGTGTAGAGCATCGACGAATACCTAACCATATGATTGAATATGAAGAATTGGTTAGTATTGGTATTATCGCCATTCAAACTCTTATCAAAGGTAAGACAGAAGAGCAACTTGAACGATATAACGAAGCCTATGTCGGCACTGCCGTTCGTTGGGCTATCAGAAACGAGTTGCGTCATCGTTACAAATGGTATACCCTTAAACATAAAAAAGAAGAGGCTGAAGGTTATGTTTCTGATGCTATGGAAACAGATATCGGCTCTGATAACGAGGATATGGGATTTTCTATTTCGCCTGCAAAAGTTAGGGAAGCTGTTTATGAAACCATTTTATCCATCGATGGTTTAGCTGCAGCGGCGACAGATAATGCTTCTCCGTTTGATTTTATAAAAGATCCGTCTGCAATGCCTGACGAAAAAGCTGAAATCGTTGAAATGAGCAGACTTGTAAAATGTGCTATTGCAAAATTACCTCAAAAAGAAAGAACTGTTGTTGAGTATCGTTTTTACAGAAATATGCAAGCTAAAGATATTGCTACAATGGTCGGGCTTTCTCCGTCAAGAATTACCCGTATTATTCAATTCTCATTAAACGAAATAAGAGAATTTTTGAAATCCAGAGGCAGAGAAGAATACTAATTAATTTTATTTAAGGTGATGCTTAGATAAAACTTCTTTTATTTTTTCAAGTAAAATCTTTTGATTGAATTGATCTTTTTGGAAATAACCTTCGATAGGGTATTTGTAGAGTTCTTTATCCGCAACTTCTCTTGGTAATGAACTTATTACCAAAATAGGAATATCCATATACATTTCATCGTTTTTAAGCATTTGTATAAAATCATATCCGTTTATATTCGGCATATTTATGTCGGTTAGGATTAAATCGTAATGGTTTAATTTTAAGTTGATTAAAGCTTCAGTTGCGTCCAAAGCCTCATCAACCATATAGCCGACATTTATTAAAATATTTTTTATCATTGCTCTTGTTGTCATTGAATCATCAACCACCAAAACCCTTTTGTATGATAATATATCGTTTGTAAGGAATTTCGGTGTAGCTGCGGTATTTATTATTTTATTAAAGTTATAGTGTAAAACATCTTGCATGTTTAGAATCAAGCATAATTCGCCTGATGCCAAGTTGGTTATGCCGGATATGTTTTTGACTTTGTATAGAGGCGGTGATAATTTCTTTTGTAAGATATCTTGGTCTCCGAGCAATTTATCTACAACAAGTCCCATTGATTTTTCATCAGATTCAATAATCAAGATTGTTTCTTTTTCTCCTCTTGGTGTCGGAGGAAGGTTTAAGATATCGGATAAATAATACAACGGCAGAATGTTGTTTTTATAGACAATTGATCTGACTCCGTTGTTTGTTTTAATTTCATCTTGTTTTTTAAGTATAAACGTAGTAATCATTTGTATCGGAATCGCAAAGATTTGTTCCGAAATCTTGACTAAGAAAACTCTGAGAGTTGTAAGTGTAACCGGAATTTCAATTCTGACGCAACTTCCTTTTCCGTATTCAGAAATTACTTTGACTTTTCCGTTTAGTTGAGAAATTTTGGTTTTTACAACATCAAGCCCGATACCTCTTCCTGAGATGCTTGTAATTGAATCCCCCGTAGTAAATCCCGGCCAGAATATTATATTCATGATGGCTTCGTCGGTCATAGAATCAATATCTTCTTGGGTTAAGAAACCTCTTGAGACAGCTCTGTCTTTAATTTTTTGAAGATTAAAACCTTGTCCGTCATCCATAATTTCTATAATTACGGTGTTATCATCTTGTTTTGCTGATAACAAGATTTTACCGACAGGGCTTTTTCCTGCCAGCAATCGGTCTTCTTTTGTTTCTATACCGTGGTCAATGGCATTTCTTAAAATGTGAATTAACGGAGTTTTTATTTCTTCAATAATTTTTTTATCTGCACAAGTATCTTTACCTTCGATTTCAAAATCAATTTCTTTACCTTTTTCTGATGCGATGTCTCTAACCATTCTTGTGAAAGAATTAAATACTGTTGAAATCGGTAAAACACGAATATTTTTTACCATTGATTCCATTTCGTCAATGATTAAACGCATTTTCATATCGTCTTCTTTTGATGATCGATATAAAGAATTGAGTTCGTAAATATTTTTAGAAACATTTTGAGAAAGATCTGATAATAGAGAAAAAACTTGTTTAACAAATGTTGTTATATACTGCTCAGAAGCTCCTGTTTGTAAATATTTTCTGTTGTAATAACGCAAGTAGTTAAAAGTTTTTAATAAATCTTTTTGACAATTTTCGTTTGAATTTTTAATATTGTCAATACGCTCCAAGTTTTTTTCTGTCTTGATTTTGGTTATGATTAATTCGCCTAATTGATTAACTAACAAATCCAATTTTTGAGCGTTTACGTGTAAGGTTTTGATTTCGGTGCTTGCGCCGGCTGCATTGGATGTTGTAGTCCTTGTGGATAAGTTTTTGATTTCACTGACACCAAAATCTTTTTTGAAGTTTAATTCCAATAATTGTTTTAAAATTTCCAATTGTTGGATAATTAAATCTCCGTCAATATTTTCATTAGGAGAAGCACAATATTCTATACCACTTTTTAAAGTGTGGGTCATTTGTTCTTCCAGTTGTATGGAGTTTTCGATTATAAAATCAAGAATTTCTTGAACCATGTTGGTAATTTCGATAATTCCGTTATCTTCAACATGTTCTTTTAATTTTGAAATATCATCTTTTATTTCGTTTGCGTAAACACTGCTTCCTTGAAGCATTGTTATTTTTTCTGCAATGTCAAAAAATGAAACTTTTGCTGAGCTGTTTTGATCAACGCAGGATGTGTTAAATTTTGCAGCGGCTGATGATAATTCATTTCGAATTTCTAAAATTTCACTTATTGTAAAAGTGTTTGTAGCATTCATTACAAAATCAATTTTGGTTAAAACATTTTGCACGGAGGTTTTAACTTCAAAAAGGCTTGATTCTTTGATGTAATTTGAAATTTTTTCAAGTTCTTCTTTTAGAACAACTGTCTCTGAAGTATCTTCTTCCGGAATGATACTATCTACTATTTGAAAACAGTTGTTAAAACATTTGTTTATTTCTTCTTGATTTTGTTGTAAAAACTCATCAGCTTGAGATGTTTCTTGTTGTTCTTGCTCAAAAATATTTGGTATGTCCGGTAAGGTTTGAGAATAATTTTGAGATTCTTCCAGTTCAATGTCGCAAATATATTCAAGAGCTGATACGGTAGAGTTGAATTCTTCTCCGATAATCTCTCTTTGGTTTTTTACTGAGTCTTGAAGATATTTTGATACTAATTCTACTGATCTTGTGATAGCTATGACATTATCTGAACTCAAAACAAGATTCTTGCTTGAGAGTTTATCAAAAATATCTTCGATTTTGTGAATAATCGTTTGGATATTATTGAACCCAACCATTCTGACTGCACCTTTAATGCTGTGCAAATCTCTGTATAAAACGCTATATAATTCTTTTTTTTGAGGAATAACTTCCAGTGTCAGTAAGTTCTCAAAAATGCGCTCCAAAATTTCTTCCGACTCAATTTGGAAGATGCTAAAAAGCTCTTGTGTATTGTTTTCGTTATCTTGAAAATCCAATGAAATTAACCTTCTATTGCTGAATTTTTGAGTTCATTTGATAAAGAACTTAGTTTTGCGAGTTTTTCTGTATTAACTCCGATTGCTTTGATAAATTCTTCTGAAATAGATTTGTTTTCTTCGTCAATTAAATGAAGTTTTTCAATAATATCGTTTTGTTTTTCAGAATTTTGGTTTAAGATTTCCAAGGATTCTAAAGTTTCTTTAATAAGATTTAAAAGATTTTCTGAGCTTGTTGAAACCAAGTTTATATCTTTAACAACAGTTTCAATTTCTTTTGAACCCTCTTCTGTTGCCATAACTGTTGAGTTTGTTGTGTATTGAATATTGCTTGTCAAAGAGGTTATTTTTGTAATAGCTTGTTTTGATTCATCTGCAAGTTTTCTGATTTCTCCTGCAACTACGGCGAAACCTTTACCGTGTTCACCGGCTCTTGCTGCTTCAACCGCTGCGTTAAGTGCCAACATATTTGTCTGTTCTGCAATATCATCTACAACGCTTATAGTGTTACCGATTTGTTGAGTGTGTTCCGATAGTTCAAGAATAAGCTCTGCTATCATTTGGATTTTTTGTCGTAAAATCAACATTTTCTCTGTGTTTGCAGAAATCGCATCATTTTCTTTCTGAGAAAAGACGATAGACTGATTTACTTGTTTTTCGGTATTTTTTGATGTTTGGCTTGATTCTGTGGAAATCTTTTTTAGTTTTTCAATCAAAGTTGAAATATTTTTTGAATTTAAGCTCAAAGTTTCTAATATTTTTTTCTGATCTTGTAGTGTATTAATGATTTCAGAAGTTGTACCTGCCATTGCTTCTGATTGAACCGTAAGTGATTTTGTTATTGCTCTTAGTATCCATTGTTTTGTTATTAAATGCGCAGGTAAAAATAATGCAACCATAATAACAATATAGATAAGGGCTTCATAGGCATTTGCGTTATGATTAAGTATGAATGCCGCAAATAATGTTAAAGCCAAGATAAATGACATTACTTCAATTGTACATTTTATATTAAATCGTTGTTTCAACCCAAAATTCCATTCGTTAAGCACAGCATCTCTCCTATAGTTTTTTTTCAAAATTTATTATATAATCATTTTATACTAAAATAGATAAAATTGGAATATTAAATATATGGCAATCAAGATTTTGTTGGTAGAAGACAGTGAAACTCAATTGAAGTTTCTTAAAGAGGGTTTAGTAGAATGCGGGTTTGAAGTTGAAACTTCTTCAAACGGAGCAGAGGCGTACAAAAAAGTTTATACATGTACTCCTGATGTAGTTGTTTCAGATATTGCTATGCCGGCAATTGATGGATATCAATTATGCAGAATGCTTAAAAACGTAGAAGAAACAAAAAAGATTCCGGTTATTTTATTGACTGTTTTAGATAAAAAAATTGACGGATTTTGGGGTAAAAAGGCCGGAGCTCAGTTGTTTTTATCAAAATCCATTGATATAAAAGAATTAGCAGCGAATATTAATGCAACTGTCAGAAGATATCCGGTAACGGAAGAATATAAAAAAGCTTTGTTAGATAAAGACGAGGCTAATAATTCTGCTCAATTCAGATTAAATTCGATATTGAACGATTTATTGATGAAAAGTACTTTTTCAAACGAATTCAGAAATCTTAGTGACTTTTTGAACTATGAAAGAATAATGGTTGAAAAACTGTTTTTGTTGTTAAGTTCTTTTGTAGAGTACCATGTGGCAGGGGTGTTTTTTGCATCTCCGGATGATTTTGCTGAGAATATTTTCTATATTGATACGTTGGGAAGAAATCTTTCAAAAAATTTATTATCTGATGTAACGTATGATTTTTTTAGAAAAATGGAAGAGCATCGTGAAATCAAAAATTCGAAATTTGAAGTTGTCAGAATGCTTTTAGGAAAAGAATTGGACAGTGAATTCAGTGATTTGACATCCAAAATAATTATCCCGTTAATTTTTGATAAAAAATTAATCGGCGGAATATGTTTTTATACAAAACAGGATATTGATTATTCATCATTTAGATATTTTGACATAATGATAAGTGAATTGTTAGCGATATTTAAGATGAAATATCAATACACAGAAAAAGAGTTTATGTCCGTATTAGACGGTCTAACAGGTTTGTATAACAGACGTCAGTTTGAAATTGGGCTAGAGCAAGAGTTTAACCGTACAAAAAGACACCCGTCAGACTTTTCGTTGGCTATATTGGATATAGATTTCTTCAAAAAAGTTAATGATACATACGGGCATCAGTATGGAGATTATGTTTTGAAGACTGTTGCAACATTAATGAAGCAGTCTTTCAGAAAAACGGATTTGTTGTATAGATATGGCGGAGAAGAACTTGTTATAATTATGCCTGAAACTAATATTGAAGGGGCGAGCATTCCTGTTAACAGATTAAGAAGAATGATAGAAGAATATAATTTTGATTATAACGGAATTAAATCGAAAGTTACGGTTAGTATCGGGTTAACGATGAATTATTCCGATTTTGTAAATTCTGCAGATATACTAAAATCTGCTGATGAAGCTTTGTATAAGGCAAAAACTGACGGTAGAAACAGGGTAGTATTACATGAACAATAATTATCTTGAACAGAAAAAAAATTCTCATTTATATTTTCAAATCGGCAAAAATAAATATGCCATAAATACGGATAATGTTCTTGAGATTATGAAGTTACCGCTTTTAGATTATCCGCAAAAATTACCTAACAATATTGTCGGTTTGTTAAAGTATAACAATTTTGTTATAAATGTTGTTGACGTTAGGTTTTATTTGAATATTGAAGTACCTCCTTATAATACTCATAATGAATTGTTAATTGTAAAGACAGATGAAGTTATTTTGGGAATTATAACGGATTCAATAATCGGAATTTTGCCTTTTGACTCTTCTTTAGTGGATAAAATTCCTTTTGTTGACAGTAAGATGATTATTGAATCATTGTATAAGTTTAATAATGAAACAATTTTTGTCGTAAATTTGTACGCTTTAGAAAATATTTTAAAACAACATTCTGAAAACGATTCTGCTGTTGATGTAACAGAATTGTTTCCGCAAGACGAAGCGTCTAAGGCGTTGATGTTAAAGCGAACTAAATCCATTGTTGAAAAATCAGCCCTGAGATTAACTGCCGGAGAATTACATGCTAAGAGCAAGTATATATCATTTAATTTGAACAACGATTATTATTGTTTGATATTAGATTATGTAAAAGAAGTTTTGAAAGATACCAGCATTACAAAAGTTCCGGGCACTCCTGATTTTATAGAAGGTATAATGAATTTAAGGGGTGATTATATAACGGTAATCAATTTGAAAAAGTTTTTAGCTTTACCTGAAACTATATCGCAGGATAAAAAACCTGTAATTATTATAAAATGTAATGAATTGAAACTTGCTTTATTGATAGATAAAATCAATGAGTTGTTTGAAACTCCCGAGATTAAAGAAGAAGAGAATTCCGATAGCTATTATTCAAAGGAATTTATATATAATGAAACTTTATATACTTTGCTTAACATAGATAAAATTTCTTCGGATAAAAGGATTGTTGTTACAGATATGTAATTTAAATTAATGATTTTTGTATAAAAAGATGTATTCTTTTTGAAAATTATGTTAGAATTTAGGTATGAAACAGTTTAAGAAGAGGACTTTAGCATTAGTTTTGGCATCAGTGGTTACTGTTGTCGGTTCTTTTGCTGAAACTTATTATAAAAACAGTTTAATGGCATTAGATTTTAAATCAAATTCTGCCGGTAAGGTCGATGTGTTGTTGCAGACCAAAAGGCTGTACGACGGGAATCTTAACTTGGTTCGAAAAACTGTGGATACTTATGTTTTAACTTTACCGGAAGTTGACAGTAAGGCGAGTTCTCCCAGCCTTTCAGGTTCTATGGGGAATATAAGAAGCGTTGATATTAGAACAATGCCATATTCAAACACTTCAAAAGGATATACAAGAATTACCATTAAAACAGAGCCAAGCGTTCAACTATTGCCTAAAAACGAAGTGTATTTGCCAAAAAATGACGCTTCTGCTCCAAAAGCGATTGCTACGGAAGTAAAGCCTCCCGTTAACACCCGAGTTAACTCGCCAAATCAACCGCAGCAAGTAAATCGTACTGTTCAAACTCAAAATAATGAAGCATACAGAGCGGAATTATTACGTAAGCAACAACAAGTTGCTAAACAAAATATTATAGAGGAAGATCTTGACCCTGATGAAATAAAACAAGAAGAGTCAGCCTCTAAAAAATCTAATGCTATTACGATGACTTCTCTATCAGATAGATCTACTTCCGGAGAAAACAATACCTTGTTATATATACTTGGTGGATTAATTGCATTTTTTTCAATAATTTATTTTTATATAAAAGCAAAAAATAAATTGCAAGAAATTACGGGAGAAAATTTCGATATTGATGTTTCAGATGAAGATAAAAAGGTTTCTAAAAAAACTGAAATTAAAAAAACAATAAAAAAACTGGATTCTCAGTATCCTTCTCCTTCGAGAACATACGTAAATTCAGTGAGTACTCTGAATATGGCTGCCATGCAACCGGAGGATGCGGAAGAACCTATTAATGTTGTAGATTTAGATGAGTTATTCCAACAAGTAAAATCAGAAGATAATATCCAAGAAGAATTTGAAATTGTTGATGAAGAGAATGATGCTTTAGAGGCATTCTTGAGCGGTTTTTCTTTTGAAGAAGAAGAGGAAGAAGCTATCGTTGAAGAAGAAACTCCTGCTTTTGATGAAGAATTTTTAGAACAACTTTTGAATACTGAGGATTTTAAATTTTCTAAAACTGATGTCGATTGTATAAATAAATTGCTTAATTCTGAAATAAATGACGAAACCATTAGAAATATTACGGAATATGCAGTATCAAACCCGATAAAAGCTGAGCCAAACAAGCAAAAAATCTTAGAGGATTTAGTTACAACATATGCAATATCCCAAGATGTAATTTTTAATGATAACGATCTTAAAATTTTGGAAAAACTTATAAGTGTTGAACTCGATGCTGATTTTGTAACAGATTTAAGAGTAAATAAGGAAAAGACAAAAGAAATGGAAGAGGACATTAATAAATTCCATGCTGAGTCTAAAAGTCCAAAAAGAAATAGGGTGTTAGAAGTTAAAGATTTGCTGCCTGATTTATCTGAGGCTTTGAAAAATCAAAGAGGTCAAGCCGTTAAATCAGACTATAAACCCCAAACGATAAATTATCATGAAAATTGTGAAGTTAAAACATTTTCTGTTAACGTAGATTTGCCGGATTTACAAGAAGCAATAAATAAAAAAGAGTCCTATGTGACTAAACCCTCTGCTAAAGAAGCTATTGTTGATAATTCTTACGAGGTTTCAAAATTAGTAATTGATTTAGATTTGCCGGACCTTGAAGATGCATTAAATCACCCTGAAAAATATCAAAAAGAGGAAGAAGTTTTTATTCCGAGTGAAGAATCTTTGTTGAATAATCTTAATAATTTAACCTTTAAGCCTTTTTACGATGGTTCTCAATCATTTGAGGTTATAAATGATATTGAAGACGAGGATGTGGTTGAGGATGTTGTCAGCGAAGCAATGTTAAATCAAGAATTTGAGCAGTTTGAAAATTTTGAAATAGTAAATGAAGAAACTCTTCAAGTTGATTTGGATGTGACATATCCTGAAGATATAGAATCTTTGTTTGACAATGAAAATGTTGTAGTTGAAGTTAAAGAGGATCATGTAGTAACTCCTGAGTTTGAAAAAACAGAAGAATTAAAAATTGACAAAAAAGAAAAACCGGTTAAACAAGAGTTTGAACCTGTTAAGCTTGAACGTAATTTGAAACAAACACAATTTTCAAGAGAGGGTAATAATTTATCCCAAGATTTAATGAAAAAGATTCAGGCTCGACGTGAAAGTTTGTCAAAAACAAGTAAAATAGTTGAAAAATCTCAAAAACAACAAGTTGTAAAAGAAGAAAATGTTGAACAAATAAAATGTATTATTGAAGATGAATCTTTCACTGTAATAAGTACAACAAGTTTTACTGAAACCCAAGGATGTCATTTAGCTAAAAAAGAGGATGGCTATGCAGTAATTGCCTATGATAATGAGAAAATTTTCAAGCTTAAGACTTATCCTGAATTAAAAAGTGAAAAAATTCAATCAAGAGTCAGTGAAACTTTTGAGAACGGTAATAAGAGATTTTTGGTAAGAATCGGTTTGAAAAAATTTATTGTTGATGTTTCAAAAGGTGGCATTAAATTTGTGATGGATTTATGTTAAAAAAGTTTTTACTTTTGTTAATAACTTGTTTTTTGATGTGTGGATGTTCAAATCAAACTGCGTATGAAGAAATTACATTTTCTTCTTGGGGCTCACAAACCGAGGTGGAAATAATTAAAAAGGTGATTTCAGAGTTTGAAAGAGAAAATCCCGATACAAAAATTCGTTTTTTACATATTCCGCAAAATTATTTTCAAAAATTACATTTGCTGATTGCCTCAAACCAAGCTCCGGATGTTATTTTTATCAATAATCTGTATTTACCGATTTATCAAAATTATTTAGAGGATTTAACATCTATAGTTGATGTAAATGATTATTATGAATCTTCAATTAAAGGGTTTAGTTTTGATAATAAATTGTTGGCAGTTCCCAGAGATATATCAACTTTAGTGTTATATATGAATCTTGAAGGTATGACCTTGCCAAGTCCAACTTGGAATATTCAAGATTTAATTAATTATGCACAGAAATATAAAGCTAAAGGGTTGTATGGTATAAGCCATGAAGATAAAATATATTGGATTACTCCGTATTTATCTTATTTTGGCGGTGAGATTCTTGATTCAAATTTAAATTTAGCGATAAATTCAAGTGAAAGTAAAGTGGCTCTGAATTTTTATAAAGATTTACAAAAAATACATTTTTTAGCTCCGACAAAAAGTCAGGTTGGCAGTTTGACTCAAGCTCAAATGTTTATCGACGGGAAGATAGGAATGTATCTTTCGGGGCGTTGGATGTATCCAAAAATAAAAGAAAAGGCAGAGTTTGATTGGGCGGTTATCAATTTCCCATACGGAAAATCTCCTCAATTGTCTGATTCTTCTGGGTGGGCTATTACAAAGGGTTCTAAAAACAAAGAAATTTCGAAAAAGTTTGTAAAATACTTGGCGTCGAAAAGAACAGCTGATTATTTTGTTCAAACTGGGCTTATTGTTCCTGCCAGAAAAGATTCTTCAAGAGCTTTGGATTCAACAAAATACAACGAAAAAGTGTTTTTAGAGATTCTAAGCAAAACAGTGAACACTCCGGTGAGTAGTAATTATAATAAAATAATTGATAATATTAATCAAAGATTAGAATTGTAAAATTTAGTAACTATAAGGGTTGAAATTGTCAAAAAAAATGTTAAACTGATGATATAAGGTTGAAGAGTATGAGTTCAATATCATCAATAGATACAGCCCTATATGCAGGATTAATTGAAAGTCTGCAACCCGCATCGACACGAAGTGTTGTTCCTTATGCTGCGTCTGAACAACAACCTGGGCAAACACAGGCAACTCCTGAAACTGTTGATTTGAGCCATTATTATGACAATCTTGAATCCGGAGATTTGATTACAAAAATCGGTCAAAACCTTGCTCAATCTGCTGAGGCTCTTGACAGTGCAATGGTTTCTGCCATTGAAAACGGTTTCTCTGTGCAAGATGCTTGTAATATACATGCAGCGAAAGCTGCTTATATGGCTAATTGTGCGGTGTTTGATATGGCGACTGATGTTTCTACTTTTGAACTCAGTGTTTAGATGATTTTTTGACAGAATTCTGAAATTGGACAAGCTGAACAGTTTGGCTTTGTTGGTTTGCAAACATTTTGCCCATGAGTTACGATTAGGGTGTTGATATCTATCCAATGTTCGAGGGGCAATTTATTGCGTAGAGCAAACTCGGTCTCTTCCGGAGTTTTAGTTTTAACATATCCTAAACGGTTAAAGATTCGATGGACATGTACATCAACACAAATTGCAGGTTTATTAAACCCTTTTGCAAGAACAAGATTCGCAGTTTTACGTCCTACACCATTGAATTTTATTAAATCTTCAATTTCATCAGGAACTTTGCCGTCGAGCTCTTCTACTATTTGGCGAGAAAGCTCGATAATTTGACGAGCTTTATTTTCATAAAACCCAACGGGGTAAATAGCCTGAGCTAAATCCTTTACATTTACCCCTGACATTTCTTGAGGTGTTTTAGCAAGCTCCAACATTCTTAGAGTAGCAGGATATGTTGTTTTATCATTTGTTCGCAAGCTCAAAATACAACCAATCAAAACTAAATAAGGATCATGAAATTGTTCCATTAATTCAACAAATTCACTCCTTGGTTGACGCGCATCTTTTAAAGCTTGTACAACTTTATTTATCAACAATATATCCTTTATTTTTACCTATAAATTATAAATATTATATTTTCTTTATTTCACGTGGCGAAGTCAAAGCTTTGAAATTCTCTATACTATCGTGATCTGTATCAAAAAATTTGCGGACAGCTTCATCTGTCAATTGACAAAAATGATGCATCAATTGCTCTAATTGCCACATACCTGTATCAATATTATAAGTTAAAGCTTTTTTAGTAACATTATTAAATACTGTGCAGCTTATTGCGCCTCTAGAAACTCTGCTATCTCTTCTAATAATATCAATTATTTCAAGCTCATGGTTAGGGAGTTCTTTAAACTTTTTTATTCCTGCATTATCCATAAACTGAAAATGAGTTATTTGTTCCCCAAAAAGCTTTTTAAAATTAGCGTTTGGCTTAAAGTATGCTTTATGTGAAATATTATTTTGTTGAGGAATTGGATTTATTTTCATATTTAAACCTTTCTTTTTTTAAATTTTTCTAATAACCCAAGTACATATGGAGAATATGCTTCATCCCAAGATTTTGCCCAATTTGTAAATTCATTAATTGACTTTGTATTATTTTCTGAAATAGAACAAGTGTTCAAAGGATGATTTGGTGTGCCCTCAAGTTTACTTGAAATTATTCCATAGAATCCATTTTTGCTTGTGTAATTCAAATAGATATCAACATTTGGTAGTTCATGAAGATTTTTATTATAAAGTTCTTTTGTAATAGTTTCAACTTGAGTTAAAAACTCTTTAGTGCCAGCTTTTTCTAGTTGTTTTAAGCTAGGGGTTTTATGCAAAGCTTTATATGAAAAACTTTTTTGAGAATTATTACTTATATTGATTGCTTGAATATTCACAGTTTAATCCTCCGTTTATTTGCTTTTAGTAGTTAATTCTTTATATAAATCTTTGATTGCGGTATTTTCTTCATTTGAAAACAAAGTTTCTCTATATAAATAAATTCTGTTCAATAACACGCTTAGCGCCCATTTATTTTCTGTAACATCAATATTTTCTACTTTATTAAGCGTATGATTAGTTACTCTATAAACAGCAGCCTTTGGATAATCTCTTGTTGAGAAAACTTTAACAATTCCCAATTCATGATTTGGCAAGGAATTTTTAAATCTACCGATAATATCCACTAAATTGCTATCTTTAGGAGCCTTTTCGCATAATTGTGATAAAGTAGCGCTTGGTTTAAAGTAAGCTTTGTGTGAAATATTGCTTTTATTGTATTTATTGTTAATTGGTTGGATTCTCATAATATTTTCCTTTTATTCTTTAGTTAAATCATTGTAACAATCGTATTCGGTATTATCTGCACCTTTAAAAAACGGATGATCTTTCATTAAACCTATTAGAGCTGTCAGATAAGTAATACCTTCTGTTCTGCAAGGTATAATTGTATCATACACTTGTTTAGTTGTATTATTAATAAATTCACAACCTATCATTTTACTAAATGGTACTTCTCTTAACTTAGTAATCTCTATTTCATGTTTTGGCAATGTTTCTTTAAAAAGTTTTACCATGTGTTGAAAATCAGCGGTTTTTATTTGTTCCCCATAAAGTCTTTCAAAATTTCTGTTTACTTTAAAATGCGCTTTATGTGAAATGTTGTTTTGATTGTAGTTGTTGTTAATTGATTGGATTCTCATAATACACATACTCCGTAATTATATTTTGGCTATATCATCTCTTATAATATCATAAAAATTTTCTGAAAATTGATTTATTGATAAAAATTTATATTTCCGCCAGACTTAGCGAATTCATCAATTCTATTTTTATAAGTTCCTTGTACCAAACGTTCCTTTTTTGTTATGAATTTTTGAGGCTCAGCAAATGTACAATTTATTTTATTATCAGAGAGATATTTTAAAAATGCTCGAAATTCTTCTATTGTATGATTCGAAGGATCATATTGCGCAATAGACTTTGTTACTGCTTTCTGCACCGGTTTAGTTTTCTGCGTCAGGAACAGATTTGTAATTGTTCTAAAAGTTTTCATAATATTTGCCTCCTATAGAAAAAGTAACTACATACGCTCTGGTGCACTTACTGCCAAGATATCAAGTGCATTTTTTAATGTTGTTTTAATCGCAACCATTAATGCTAATCTTGATTTCATTAATTCTTTATCGTCGCAAATAACTCTGTTTGCGTTATAAAATGAATGGAATTCAGCTGCAAGTTCTTGAACATATCTACAAATTGTATAAACAGTTCTGTTTTGAGCAGAAAGTACGATTACAGATTTGAATTCTTCTAATTTTAGAACTAAAGATTTTGCACAATCTGCAGTTTTTAAGAATGATTCTTTATCAAAGTTTTTAACCAAATCTTCTAATTCAGCTTCACTTAACGGAGCCGGAGATTTTTCGCCTGTTTCTGTATTTAATTTTTCAGAAATTGCGTTTCTTAAGATTGAACAAACTCTAGCGTAAGCGTATTGAACGTAGAATACCGGGTTTTCATCAGTTGAGCGTTTTGCAAGTTCAATATCAAAATCCAAGGTCATATCAATATTTCTCATTGCCATCCAATAACGAGTTGCATCAATTCCAACTTCTTCAATCAAATCATCTAGAGTAACCATATTTTTACGTTTACCCATACGAACTTCTTCACCATTAATCACAAGATTTACAAGCTGACCTAAAAGAACTTCTAATTTATTTGGGTCATATCCTAAAGCCTCAATAGATGCTTTTACACGAGCAACATATCCGTGGTGGTCTGCACCCCAAATGTTAATTAATCTGTCGTAACCCCGTCTTAGTTTATCAATATGGTAAGCAATATCTGCAGTTAAGTATGTGTTTGAACCATCAGCTTTTTTGATTACTCTGTCTTGGTCATCGCCAAACTGAGTTGATTTAAACCACATTGCGCCTTCTTGCTCGTAAAGCATACCTTTTTCAATAAGCTCTTTATAGCTTTCTTCAACTTTCCCTGAATTATGAAGTGAAAGTTCTGAATAAAATTCATCAAAATGAACTCTAAAATCTTCTAAAAGAGCTTTTTGACAAGCTTCCATTTCTGCTTTTGCAAAATCACAAAGAAGTTGTAATTCTACATCAGAACTTTTTTCAACTTTATTTTGTTCGAGGAATTTTTTAGCAACTGGTACTAAATAATCACCAGGGTAGAAGTTTTTCTTTTCGATTTCATCTGTAGGAAAATCAATATCTTCACCTAATTCTTGACCTATTCTTATTCTTAAAGAGTTACCTAATTTTTGTATTTGACTACCAGCGTCGTTAATATAGAATTCTTGATGAACTTCGTGACCGTAGAATTTAAGTAGATTAGCTAAAGCACTTCCCATAGCTGCCCAGCGACCGTGACCGATATGGAAAGGTCCGGTAGGGTTAGCGGATACGTATTCAAGCAAGATTTTCTCTGTCTGAACATTTGAAGGACGACCATAATTTTCACCTTTATCCAGAATTTCTGCAACAGAGTTTGCTAAAAGAGAGTTTTCTATTTTGAAGTTAATAAAGCCTCCGACAACAGAAGTTGAATAATTTTCGCCAGAAAGATTCTCTACAATAGCATTTGCTATCATTGGAGGAGCAATTTTAGCAACACGAGCTAAAGATGACACGTTTACTGCAAAATCACCAAATTCAGGGTTTTTAGGTTTTTCAATAATAAGAGAAAATTCATCATTTGCCCCCATTTGCCCTAATTTATTATTTTCAATTGCTTTTTTGATTGCAACTTTAACTTCATTTAAGAAAAAATCTTTTAACATTACTTAACCTCTACTATTTACGTTCACTCCTAAATTATAGGATAAACATAACTTCCTGCATAGCAATGTTAAAATATATAAAAATATTGAACCTCAAAATATTATTTTTTTATACATTCAATAAAAATTTTATAGCAATCAGTGGCTTTTAGTCCCAGATCTCTGCAAAAGAAATCAAAAGCCTTGGAAAGCTCATTAAGGCGAAGTCCAGGTCCGACTTCGTTTCGTAAATCTTTAACGTAAGTGGAAAATTTAGCCTTTAAGATTTCGGTAGCTTCTGTTCCGATTCTGTCAGCTTGGTTTTGTAACGCTTTGTTGTTGATTATATGTTGCGGATTAGCACGAAATGATATAGGATTCATTTTTTTGTCCTTTCAAAGTTTTACACAACTATACTAAAACTGAAAAGGTCGAATTTTTGCTATTAAATAGTAATCATTTTACATATTTTAATATTATTTTTATCTGCTTAGGTTTTTGGTTAAATTGTTCAAAATATTTTCAGTCTTATCTTTGTTTAAAAGTATTTCCTGTACTGCAATGTTAACCCTCAAATTAATTTCCTTTTGTCCTTCTTTTTGCTTTAAAGCAGGTGATATTTTTTGTATTTGCTTAGCACTGATTGAACGGGCTTTTGAAATTAAATCAGAAGAATCATTGTAAAACTTATCATTCAAAGTGTTAGAATTTGTAGCGATTATATTGGTTAGTTTTGCCAATTCCAGTTGGTTTTCTTCATTGGTTAAATATAAACAAAAATCCAAGGCTTCTTTTTTATTCTTAGCTCGAAGCGGAATAACAAAATTCATCAAAGAAAAATCGTTTTGTCCAACAGAACCTTTAAATTGTTCTGCAACATCCGTTTGTGCATAGATTTTGGGAGCATTTTCTTTAATCATGTTCAAAAAGTTTGCTCCTCCTTGATAAAATACTGTTTTTCCTGCCATAAATTGTTCTAAAGCTTCTCTGTGAGTCATTGTAATAGTTTCAGGAGGGATTAAATCTTTTTGATAAAGTTTTTTAAACATTTCAAAAACTTGAATACTTTGTTTAGAATTAAAATCTTCGACGTTGGAAATACCATATTTATTTAAAATTTTTAGCATTGTGTCGTTTTCTGTAATCGTTGGCAGATAAGAATAAGCGCCGGTTTTAGTTTTGATAATTTCAGACACGGAGGCTAATTCTTCATATGTCTTAGGTAATCTTATAAGCCCTGATTTGTTAAATAAATCCTTGTTATAAATTGTTATAGCGCTTGTTGCATACCAAGGAACAGAATAGTTTTTCCCGTTGTATTTTAAAGCTTGAATAATATCCGGAGTGTATGATTTTAAATTTTCATCTTGTATTTCCCAAAGAGTTCCTTTTTGAGCAAGCATAGCTGAAAAATCCGGATTGAGATTTATTAAATCCGGCGGGTTGTTTGTCATAACAGCCGCAAGGGTTCTTTTTTCGCCTTCTGAAAACGGAACGTCAATCCATTTTATTTTTACTTCGGGATGAGAGGATTCGTAGTTTGCAATAATTTTATTTATGTATGGTGCAAAATCTCCCATTTGAAGGGTCCAGAAAGTAATTTCTTTGTTTGTTGTTTTTGTAGTACAACCGGTTAAAAGAAATATAGAAATAAGAAATAATATTATTTTTTTCATAAGCCCTCTATTTGACAGAATTTATGCTAAAACATTTATTTTGTTCAAAATCTGTTGTTCTTTTTTAACGACTTCTACATATTCAGCCAAACAAGGCTCTTTTTCAATAACTTTTTTTGCAGGCTCTCCGACCATTGTACAACCTCTCCAAACACTTCCGTCAGAAGTTATAACGTATTCGGGAATATCGGTCATTATTGCACAAAGACTCACGCTATTATCTGAATCATTGTAATGTTTTTCCCAAATATTTGGAGTGTTTAAAGCATATTTAAAGCTCTCTAAACCGCTATTTGAGTTGAGTTTGTCGGGTTTGTTGCTAAATCTTGGAGTCCTTTGTAATACAAATGCATTGTTTGTTATTGGAAAATTTACTTTCATACACTAAATCCCTTATTTATGATAGCTGAATAATTAAGTATTATATAGATTTGGGGCTGTAATGTCAACCTATTTTATTTCAGAATTTAGGTTTAAATCGATATGCTTAAACAGATTAATTAAAACTCCTGGCGGGAAAAAGTAAATATCATTACAAGGGGTTATTTTCAGTATTGAATTTTGGTTATCAATTCCGGCAATAGTTGCTAAATATTTGTTTTTTGCAACAGAAAAAATTATGTATCCGTTTTCGGTTTGAATTTCATCAACCGCAAATTTATTAGCACTAATAGAACTAAGGGTTAAGTAAAAAAGTTTTTCTTTATCCACTGCAAACATTTTTGTGCAATTTTCGAATGATATATTTTGAGGTTGAGTAATAGGAGTCGGTTGAGCGATTGACGAAGGCTCTTCAGCAAAAACAACCTCTTTGGTGCAAAATATAGTTAGTAATATAAATAACAAAACTCTTATTTTCATAAAAACATTCTAGCATAATTTGGCGCTATATGCTATAATTTAGTCAAATATAAGTACGAGAGAATTTATGGCAGTGCGTTATATGCACCTTACAATTTAAAAGGAAGAGAGATAATGTTACAAGAAGCAACAAGAGCAATTAATTCAGCATTTAATAACAGTTTCATTAAGAAACTGAGTCAATATCTTCATGATTGCGTTCGTGAGGAGGTTAAGAGTTCCACTTTTAGGAATTTAAAAGCTGACAGAGATAATAAATGGATTTTCTTGGATGAAGAAGATACTTTGTTTACTCAAGGTCTTGAATATTTGCGTCTTGAAGGTTCTGATTCTAAGTTAACAGAGCTTATGATTCAGTCTGAGACAAGTCAAAAAGATAAATATCTTATTTATGGTTATCTTTTTCTTGTCGGTAAAGCAAAAGCCGGTAAGAAAAATGAGTTTTTAACACCGCTTCTTTATTCTCCTTGTCGTTTGGAAAGAAACGGTGTGAATATCAATTGTATGCTTACTGATGAATTCCTTTCACTGAACACCGGTGCATTAACTGCGTTAATGAAGAAAAGTGATGATGAGGATGAAACAGAACAACTCCTTGAAGGTTTGCTTGATGTTGTTCCTCAAGTCCCTATTACTAAAGAAAAAATGGATATTTTCTTAACAACTTTAAAATCAATTGTGCCTGATATTGATATTTCTTTGAATCACGAAATGGATGTCAAAGAAGATAATATAACTAAAGATTTCTATAACGAAAAAATAAATGCAGAGAATGTTGATGAAATTATAGAAGAAGAGGAAGAAAATAATAAAAAAACAGTTCCTCAATTGGAAAAAATTCATTTAACAAATCAATGTGCGATTATTTTAACAAAACGTCCGTCTGTTACGGCAGGAGTGCTTCATGAATTAACTCAAATTGCAGAAAAACCAAGTGGCGTATATCGTGAAACCGTTTTAAATATAATCAATGAGGAATATACTCAATCAAAGCCGACAGATTGTCAGCAAAAAACTTTGGCGGATTTTTTTCCTGTAACACCATTATCTTTATCAGATGCACAATTAAATGTTGTCAGAAATGTTGAAAATACAAAGCTTGTGTCAGTTTTTGGGCCTCCGGGAACGGGTAAATCTCAGACAATTGTCAATTTGGTCTCTCACTTGATAGCAAACGGAAAAACAGTTCTTGTCGCATCCCGTATGGATAAAGCCGTTGATGTTGTTGCGGAACGTCTAAATCAATTAGGAGCTCCTTTTCTTGCCTTAAGAGCCGGAAGGTTGAATTATCAGAGAGAGCTTTCTATGCAATTGCAAGATTTGCTTTCTAATAAAGTCGATTTAGACGAAGGCGTTGAAAGCTCTATTATGTGTGATGTTCCTGATATGGAAGCTCTCCTTAAATCTGTAAATGATTTGGAGAAAAAAGCAGAACAAATCATTAAATTGGAAACAGAATGGACTGCTGTGAATGAAGAAATTAAATTAGAAGAGCCAAATCATCGTAATCATCAATACATAAAATCGAATTTAAAAAATGATGAAATAAAAACAGTGGAAGAGGTTATTCAAACGCTAACTGCAAATATTGAAAAAGCGGGCTTTTTCGCTGCATTAAAAAATAATTCTTCATTGGGTAAATTAAAGAAAATTATAAAAACTAATTTTGAAGTAAATAATGAAAATCTAATGATTTTGAAGGTCGAATTAGAGTTTGCGAAGCTTGTATGTAAAGCCAGAATGATTGAAACAGAGATTCAAACCATCGGTAATATTCACGTTATATCGGAACAATTAAGGACGATGCGTAAAAAACAACGTAAGCTTGCGGTTGATATTCTTAAATCAAAACGCAGAGAAGCTTTACGTGGGCTTATGAGAGATTCGATAAAACGTCAAAGATTGTTTGTTCATTCGAAATCTCTTGTTGAAAGAAAGAAAAATCTACAAAACAGACTTCTTGAAACAGAGGATTTTAGACCGCTTTTGGAAGCATTTCCTTGTTGGTGTGTTACAACTTATGCGGTTTCCGGTTCATTACCTCTAAAACCGGGTTTGTTTGATGTTGTAATTATAGACGAAGCTTCTCAATGCGACATTGCAAGTTGTTTCCCTATTCTGTACAGAGCTAAAAAAGCCGTAGTTGTTGGTGATGACAAACAATTACCGCATTTGTCATTCCTTGAAAAAGCTAAAGAACAATCTTTTATGTCACAATACGGTATTAATGACAGATACCAGTTAATGTGGAGATTCAGAACAAATTCGATGTTTGACTTGGCTAATTATTATTCTATGCATCCTGTATTGTTGGATGAACATTTTAGAAGTTTACCGCCAATTATTAATTATTCAAACAAAGAGTTTTATGGTAACAGAATAAAAGTTATGCGCAGAAATGACAATTCTTCTAAAGTTATTGAGGCGGTTGTTGTTGCTGACGGGAAAGTTGATTCTGATGCAACCAGAAATCTTCCTGAAATAGAAGCCGTTGTTAAGCGTCTTTACGATATTGTTGTTGAAGATGAAAGGAAAGGCACTAATGATCCAAATCATAAACCGGTCAGTATCGGTATAATTTCTCCGTTCAGAGCGCAAGTCGAACAGTTGAAACTTTCTGTGGCGAAAGTTCTTTCTGAACATATGATGGAAAAACACCAAATTGAAATAGGTACGGCTCATACATTCCAAGGTGATGAAAGGGATATTATGCTTATTTCTTGGGCTTATGCTCAAAACAGTTATCCGCAAAGTTTAATATTTTTACAAAAGCCAAACTTGTTTAATGTTGCTATAACAAGAGCGAGATACAAAACTATTAACTTTATCTCAAAAAATCCTCGAGAATTACCGGAAGGTATTTTGAGAAGTTATTTTGGGTTTATTGAAGAATATGAAAATCGTTATTCATTAATTAATTCGGATGATTTTGATGAAAATATTTACAAAAATGCTTTTGAAAAAGAAGTTGCTCAAGCATTTAGAGATCTTGGTCATAAGGTTCTTTGCGGTGACGATATCGCTGGGCTTAGTGCCGACTTGCTTGTTGATGACAAGTTCGTTATTGAGTGTGATGGTATGGAAGATAATATTCCTCCAAAAGTTTCTAATATGAAAAAACAAGCTATTTTTGAACGCTCAGGGCTTAAGGTTTCGAGAATATCTGTTCGTGAGTGGGGTTATTCTCCAAAAGCTTGTATTGATAGAATAATTAATTCAAATTTATAAAAAGAGGTTAAAATATGAAAAAGATTTTTTTAGTACTTTCATTGCTTGCAGTAGCCATTTCAACTACCGGATGTCAAAAATTAACTTATGAATTTAATATTGATAAAAATGGCGGTATTGAGGTTTCTGAAACTCAAGCTATAAATATTGATGTTGTAGCTCAACAAATGGGCGGTTTTGCAAGTGGAATGTCCAAAGGTTTTGGCGGTGATGCAATTGATTCCGATTCTGTTCGACAACAGATAACGGAAAGTTATGAAAGCCAAAAAGAAGAAACTAAAAAAGAGATGGAAGATGAGGGTTATACCGTTACGGACTACGATGACGGGAAATATAAAGGTTTAACAAGGTCCAAAAAATATACGGTAAATAATTTTGGATATAAAAGTTTGCCGCAAGGTTTCTCAACAGAAAACCGTCCTGTCGTAAAAACTCAAGAACTTTTTGCAAGAAAAGTTTATTCTATAGATATGTCTTATGATTTTTCAGAAGCTGCAAAAAGTCTGAGTGACAAAGGACATGGTTCTCAAGATTTTGGCGAACCAAAAATAGTTTCTGAAAATAAATATATTGATGAAGAAACAGGTGAAGAAGTTACGGAAACCGTTTATGAAAATGGTTCAACTTCAACCGTAAGAATGACTCCTGGATCTTCTAATTATATGTCAGGAATGGATATGGAATCTTTATCTGATGAAGAAAAGGCTGTTTTCGAAGCTATTTTACCTGTATCAGAGTTGGTAATTAAAATTCCTGTAAAAGCAAAGAGTCATAACGCAACAGAAGTTCTTGAAAATAATGCGTATAAATGGAAGTTAGCGATTGACAAGCCGACTAAAATTGAAATCGAATATCAGGTGGTAGATTTTTCAATATTAGGAATAGTTTTGTCTATGGTAGCGTTATTACTGCTTGTAGTAGTCGCTCATAAATCAATAAATAATGACTGGTAAATCTTTTTTGCAAAATTAACAGAAATATGTTACCTTAGAAGTTGGATAGGATTTAGGAGGTAGTTTTATGAAAAAGATTTTATCAGCAATGGTTTTATTAATGATGTTATCAATGGCAACACCTGTATTTGCTACAGAAGGAAGACCCGGTGAAATTTCCGGACGTTCTGTAGGTGCAGCTGCATTATCTTTATTGGTATGGCCCGGTATCGGACAATTGATTAACGAAAACCCTAAAGATAAGAATATTACTCACGCTGTTTTAGGTTTAACAGGTATTTTCAGATTTTGGTCTTGTTATGATGCTTTGGTTGACAGAACAGGCGGCGTTTGGCATAACAGAATTTAAGTATTTAAAAATACAAAAAACCTCTCTTTTCTTGAAGAGAGGTTTTTTTATTGTATAATGTAGCTATTATGAAAAATCGTTTGTCAGGAAATATCGCATTATTTATTACAGCTCTTATATGGGGGCTTGGTTTTGTGGCTCAAAGAGCCGGCATGGAATTTATAGGACCGTTTACTTTCAATGCAATAAGAAGTTTTCTGGGAGCATTGAGTTTGGTTCCTCTTATATTATGGGTTAAATATTCAAAACCGGATTTGAGAACGGATAAACGTAAATATGTTCAAAGGGTAGGACTTGCTCGAGCAGGGATATCTTGTGGAATTGCACTGTTTGTTGCAATGTCAATTCAGCAATATTGTATGCAATTTGTAGGAGCCGGAAAAGCCGGTTTTATAACTGCTCTTTATATTATTTTTGTTCCTATAATCTCCTTATTAAGAGGTTCAAAAATCGCAAAAAGAGTTGGGTTTAGTGTCTTTCTTTCAGTAGTTGGTTTGTATTTGTTATGTTTTCATCCCGACGGCGGTTATTCTATATATGACTTGTGGCTGTTAATCGGAGCATTTTTCTATGGAGTTCATATTCTAGTTGTTGATAATTATACAAAGGTGCATCCGATAAAAGCATCTTGTGTTCAATTTTTGGTTGTCGGAGTTTTATCACTTATTCCGATGTTTTGGCTTGAAACACCTTCTCTTGCAACCCTCTTAGATTGTAAAGTTCCGCTTTTATATTCCGGGATATTAGCTTGTGGGGTAGCATATACATTGCAGATGTTTGGGCAAAAACACACGTTTCCGGTTCTTGCCTCTTTAATTCTTTGCTTAGAATCTGTTTTTGCAGTTGTAGGCGGTGCTATGATTTTAGGAGAAGTGATGAATGCTCGTGAAATACTAGGATGTGTGTTAATGATTTCCGGATTTATTATTGCTAATACAAAAGTGGAGCAAAAATTCTGATGCTAAGACAGTTGTTACCGGTGTTATTATTAACAATTTCAAACGTGTTTATGACGTTTGCTTGGTATGGTCATTTGAAATACAAAGGTTCGGCTCTTTGGATCGTAATCCTTATAAGCTGGGGAATTGCGTTATTTGAATATTGTTTTCAAGTTCCGGCAAACAGAATCGGGCATGAATATTTTACGGCAGCACAACTAAAAACTATGCAAGAGGTGATAACCTTGATTGTTTTTAGTGTTTTTTCAGTATTGTATCTAAAAGAAGAATTCCAGTGGAATTATTTTGTAGGCTTTGCTTTTATAATTTTAGCGGTGTTTTTTATATTCAAACGCTGGTAAATTATTTTGCAAAATCATAAGCAATAAATTCTTCAGGAGAATCTACACAAATTCTGAAAATATCATCATTGTTAATTATTGTACATTTTGCAGAGCCGATTCTGAAAATATTTTTTTCGTTAGCAATCGGAAGAATTTTTTCTGCAAGAGTTTTAGCTTCTTCAATAGTAGAAACTGTTTCAAATTCTTTTATACGAGTTTTAAAATCTTCAAATTTAGATTTATTTTGTTGTTCAATTTTGAACATAGCTTCCATCTGATTAAAGCTGTGAATATCCCCCGATAAAATCTTAACTCCGTTAATTTCTTGATCTCTCATATAACACCTTTCTTTATATAACATTACATGTAATATAACGGTATATTTTTTTAAAACTTTAATGTTATTGTATAAATTGTTACAAAACTTAATGTGTTAAGTGCAAAACAAAGAAATAGCCTTTATTTTAAAGGCTATTTCTAAAAGGTTTTATTTTGAAAAACTGATTTCATCATCCTGTACATCAATTTTAATACAATCTCCGTCAATGAATCTTTGAGCAAGTATTAATTTTGAAAGAGGGTTTTCTACAAGTTGTCGGATGACTCTTTTCAATGGTCTTGCTCCATAAATCGGATTAAACCCTCTTGTTGCAAGCAATTCTTTTGCATCCTCGGAAATTTCAAAAGAAATGTTATGTTCTTTTAAAAGAGCTCTTAAATTAGCCATTTGTATATCGACAATAGCTGATAATTGTTGTAGGTTAAGAGCTTTAAAGAAAATAGTTTCGTCAACCCTGTTTAAAAATTCAGGTTTGAAGCGTTCTCTCATAACGGCATTAACTTTTTCTTTGGTTTCTTCAAAGCTTCCGCCATTAAGAGATGCATTTAATGAATTTTCTAAAATGATTTCAGAACCGATATTGCTTGTCATAATAATTACAGTGTTTTTAAAATCAATTGTTCGACCTTTTGAATCAGTTAATCTACCGTCATCAAAAATTTGTAACATAATATTGAAAACATCTGGGTGCGCTTTTTCAATTTCGTCGAAAAGTACAACAGAGTACGGCTTGCGTCTGACGGCTTCGGTTAATTGACCGCCTTCTTCATAGCCGACATATCCCGGAGGAGCACCTACCAGACGGGAAACGTTGTGTTTTTCCATATATTCTGACATATCAATTCTAATAATGGCGTCTTCGTCATTAAATAAGAATTCAGCTAAAGTCTTTGCTAATTCTGTTTTACCTACTCCGGTAGGTCCAAGGAAAATAAAAGTTCCAATTGGACGTTTAGGGTCTTTTAATCCTGAACGAGCACGACGGATTGCGTCAGATACCGTATCTACAGCTTCTTCTTGCCCGATAAGACGTTTGTGTAAAACATCTTCCATTTTAAGGAGTTTTTGCATTTCTGACTCTACAAGTTTTGTAACCGGGATTCCTGTCCATTTGCTTACAATGTTAGCGATGTCATCCCCGTTTATTTCTTCTTTGAGAAGTTGGTTTTCAGATTTTTCTTTGCCCTGAACGGCTTCAAGCTTTTTTTCTAATTCCATAAGCTTACCGTATTTTAGCTCAGCAGCTCGTTGTAAATCGGTATTGCGTTCTGCTTCCGCAATTTCAATTTTAACTTTATCTATTTGTTCTTTGATGCCGGCTTCTCCGGAAATAGTATTTTTTTCTATTTCCCATTGAGTTTTTAACTTGGTAATTTTTTCGTCAAGCGAATTAATTTCAGTTGTTAGCTTTTCGATTTTAGCCAAACATTCGGGAGTTGTTTCTTTTTTTAAAGCTTCTCTTTCGACTTCAAGTTGAATTTTTTGACGAAACATTGTGTCAATTTCTTCCGGCATTGAATCAATTTCAATCCTCAAAGCAGAAGCTGCCTCGTCGATTAAATCTATAGCTTTGTCCGGCAAAAATCTGTCGGTAATGTATCTGTCAGAAAGTTTAGCGGCTTGGATTAAAGCTGAATCTAAAATTCTGATTCCGTGGTGAACTTCATATTTTTCTTTTAAACCTCTAAGAATTGAAATAGTATCTTCTACTGACGGTTCATCAACAAGCACAGGTTGAAAACGTCTTTCCAAAGCGGGATCTTTTTCAATGTATTTGCGGTATTCATTTATTGTTGTTGCACCGATTGTGCGTAATTCTCCTCTTGCAAGCATTGGTTTTAAAAGATTACCCGCATCCATTGAGCCTTCGGTTGAGCCTGCTCCGACAACGGTATGAAGTTCGTCAATAAACATAACGATTTCTCCGTTTGACTCTTGAACTTCTTTAAGTACTGCTTTTAATCTTTCTTCAAATTCTCCTCTGAATTTTGCCCCCGCAACAAGAGCTCCTAAATCCAAAGAAATTAATTTAACTTCTTTTAAACTTTCCGGAACATCTCCTCGAATAATTCTTTGAGCTAATCCTTCCACGATTGCAGTTTTTCCTACTCCGGGTTCGCCGATAAGCACAGGGTTGTTTTTTGTTCTTCTGTTTAGGACTTGAATTATTCTTCTGACTTCTTCATCACGTCCAATCACAGGATCTAATTTGCCTTTTTGGGCTAATAACGTTAAATCTGTTGAATATTTTTCTAAAGCTTTAATATTTTCTTCTGCATTTTTATTATTCACTTTTTTATTACCTCTTAT
>JAFQNY010000168.1 GCA_017395765.1 bacterium | reverse complement strand
GAGCCGGTGAACTCGCTCCGCTCAGACAGCACCGGCTTTGAAGATGTTTCGCTAACATTAATTGTTCACTACGCTAGGCGCGATTAAAGTATAAAAAAATCCGTGCCTATTGGAGTGAGTAATCAATGTTAGCGAGACAGTAGCAGGGCAAGCACTGTTTGAGGTGCAAAGCACCGAGTTTGCTTGCCTAAAGTCGAGCCTTACAATTGATTAACGAACGAAAATAAAGCACGGAGAGTTTCTTTGCGCCGCGTTTCTTTGCGGTCAAAGAAATGCGGCTATTAACTAATCTAAAAATGATAAATATTATGTAAAATAACATAGCAAAAAATATATTTAGAGGGTTTTCTTTAAATATGAAAATCCAAAATAATAGTTACAAAATAATTAACAAACAATATAAACATCCTAGTTTCCAAGCAATGTTAAAGCGCACTACGATTTTATCGCCTAAAGCTCTTGAAAAAACAATTTCTATCCAGAATTTATATGAACAAATTTTTGAAAATGCAGGAAGTCTTTGTGGTGCTTATTACAATAAGTTCAAAGAAGGATTTCCGGATTTAGTTCCGGGGGGAAAGTTAAAAGGTTTGGTTATTAAATCTGGTATAGGTTGTGATGATAAGAATATTCAGATTGTCCATTATAAAAGCAAAAAAAGTGAACGACCTCTAATTATAAATGTTCTAGATAAATTAAATAATCTTTTGGCTAAATTTATAATAAATAAACAAGGTGAGTGTTCTGTTCAAATGGATGACAGTAATATTAAGGAGTTGAATATAAACCCTTTTGCAAACGATAATGTTGAAATATATCATGATTTGTTGACAAAGCTTTGTTCGAAAATGAAAGAGATTGAAAAATATTCAAAAGATTTTAGAAAAATATGTACATATTCTAAAGGTAAATCTCAAATTGAACAAAATATGCACACAAATATTGAAAACTTTTTTAGAATCAAAGAAAGCAAAGGGATTAAAGATGAAATAGAAAGTTTTTCAGCTCAATATAATAATACTTCAGGAGTTTTTAAAACATTATCATCAAAAATCGGTAATAAAATAAAAACCAAGTATTTTGGTTCATTAAACGGCAGAACAGGGTTAACTTTTGCTAACATTGGTGAAGAATTAAAAGAAATTACTATAACACCTTATAATCGGAAAGACAGTGATATTTTATTTAAAATATTTGTAAGTGATAGAGATACAAAATTAGAAAATGTATTTTTTCTTGAAAAAAGCGGTCGAATTTTAAAACTCAAAACCCCGAGCTTTGATAATAATTTAATGCGACCGTCATATATGGAATATATTTCGGATTCTGATATTCAAAATTTTAAACTTGCGCAAATGTTAAAAGAATTAGAAATAAAATTACAAGATTTTGAAGAATATATTAAGGCAAATGTAACCTCTCTGTCTAAACCCATTAAAAGAGAGCCTCAAAAAAGGACTATAGCTACAATTCAACAAGAAATGCAAAGAGAAATTGAAAAAAAAGAAAAAGCGAAAAAGAGAAAAATTGAATTAGAGCATGAAAAAAGAAAAAAAACAGAAAGAGAAATTATTGAAAAAGAAGGTTATAAACAGGAAACTTTACTAAACAGTTATAATGAAAAGACAGTGCTGGCAGCGGCAGAATTAAAAAAAGAACAATTTTCAATAAAAGGTATTGTTGGGGTTTTGGAAACTATTTTTGAAACACCTGTGCAAGCTCGTAGTCCACACTTGATACATGATAAATTGTCAAACGGAAGTCTTTTTGGTGGAAGAGTTAAAATAATAGCGGAAGACGGCACGTTGGTAACGGTAAGTAAAGTTAAAGATCCACGTTTCATGGATTTTTGGTATTATTCAATAAAAACTGAACAAAATGGAAATACAATCATAATGAATATCGATCCGACCTGTCAAAGAATTTTACAAAGCAAAGACGGAAAACCTTTTGTAGATTATCAACACAGTGTTTATCATATTTTTAAAAGGGATTTTTTAGCAGCAAATTCGGGAGCTGAAAATATTTCCAAATATATTTTGGAATTAGCTCAAATTAAACCATCAGAAAATAAAAAAGTTTTAAAATCTTATGTCAAAACAATTCCGAATAAAAAAGTTTTACAAGAAAGAATTGAATCTGAAATTTCGGAAATATTTAAAATGAGTCCGGATGAAGATATTTTATTATAAAACAACAAAGGAGTCGGGGGGGGGGGGGGG
>JAFQNY010000167.1 GCA_017395765.1 bacterium | reverse complement strand
CAATGTTAACAAAACGTGAAAAAGAATGGTTAAAGGAATTTGAAATCTTATGAAGATAACTTCTGTAAATAATGAATTAGTTAAAGAGACCGCAAAGCTCCTTAAAGGCAAATACAGAGATGAAACCGGATTATTTTTGGTTGAAGGAGAAAAAGGTGTTGAAGAGGCTCTGGCTGCCGGTTTGAAATTGAAAAACATTTTTGTTAAAGAAGGTTTTGATAAGTATAATTCAGAAATAGTTATTGAAACAACAGAGGCTGTTTTGTCAAAGATTTCTGAAACCAAGAGTGCTCCGAAAGTCGTAGCGGTGGCTTATCAGCCTGAGGTCACAACAGAGGTTTTAAAAAATGCAAAACGTGTGGTCTTGTTAGAAAGAATTAAAGATGCAGGTAATTTAGGAACAATTTTAAGAGCTGCATCTGCGTTTAATATTGACGGCATTGTTTTGTATGGTGATACCGTAGATTTATATAATCCGAAATGTGTACGTTCTGCGGTAGGGAATTTATGGAAAATTCCGGTTTGTAAGATTAAATCATTTGACGAATTGGAAAAAATTTTTGATAGTTACGAGAGAGTTGCAACGCTACCTCTCGGGGAAAATGTTGTAAAACTAAAAGATTATTTGCCGGCAGAAAAAGTGCTGATGATGTTTGGCTCAGAAGCAGACGGTTTGTCAGATGAACTAAAACAATTTGCAAATAAGAATTTGACAATAGAAATGTCTTCGCAAGTCGAATCTTTAAATTTGAGTGTTTCTGCTTCAATAATTATGTATCAATTATCTGTAAAATAAATAATTGAAGCCCCCGCTTTCGCAGGGGCTTCAATTACATTCACATAGAATTTATATTTTATACTAAGTTCAATGCTATTTGTGGCAATTGGTTTGCTGTAGATAGCAATGTTGCAGATGATTGTTGAAGAATTTGAGCTTGGATAAAGTTTGAAGACTCTTCCGCAATATCAGTATCTCTTAATGTTGACAATGATGATGTTAAGTTTTGTGATTGAACATCAAGTGCCGTAATTGCTGATTGAACTCTGTTTGAAGCCGCACCGATTCTTGTAACTCTGCTTGAAATATCATCAATTGCATCATCTAAGAATTGAAGCATTTCTTTTGGAGTGCAAGCTCCGTCTGTTTGAAGATAGAAGTCTTTTTTGTCAGGGATATAGACTAACCCGCAGCAAGCAGCTGCAAACGCTTGAACTTCAGCATCATCTCCTAATTTTTGAATATCCCCACCAGCAGCTTCAACTAATTCCGAAAGCATTTTACCGCTTTCAGAGGTTTCACTTGCCAATGCACCACTGAAGAGACCTGTTAAGCTTGCGTTTTTGAATAATTCGATATTTAAATTGATAATAGAGTGTTTATCTGCGTATAGCCCTACTTGTAAGTTAATACCTGCAGTTGTCATACCTACATCTTCATTATCACCACCATCAGTACCGTCTTCATTTAAGTTAAATGCCATTAATTTAACACCGTTAAATTCAGCATTTGCAGAAATACGATTAACTTCTGACATTCTGGCATAGACTTCGGCTTGAATAGCTTTTAAAGATTGAGAACCATATGTTCCGTTAGCAGCTTGTTCTGTCAAATCTCTGACACGTTGTAAGTGTGCTGTTAATAATCTGTATGTTTCTTCTGCTGTTGTTAACATGTCAATACCGGTAGCTGCGTTGTCCATTGCTACATCAAGAGAACCTAATTGAGTTTCCCACATGTTTGCAATTGAATAACCTGCTGCGTTGTCTGATGCGTGGTTAATTTTGTAACCTGTTGTCATTCTCTCAATAGCAAGATTCATCGCGTCTGTTGCGTTTCCTAAACTTCTTTGTGCTATTAGAGAAGAAATGTTTGTGTTAATTGTAATTGAAGCCATAACAAAATCTCCTTTTTTTAGCTTTCTTCCATGATAAATATATGTGTGAATCACAAATTATTCAGCAAATTGTAAGCCAAGAATATACGACAAAATAAATCGTATAATTCGGCATATAGCTATTGCCAATTAATCCGTTTTTCAGTTTTAGGGTGAATGTATTTTTACTTCTTCACATTATCATATTAAGAGATTTTTGTTAAAAATAAAATTGTAAAATAGTTAGATTTTTCTCCAACTTAAGTATAAAATTATTTAAGAGGTCCGAGGTTTGTAAGCGGCCAAAATATGAAAACTGCTCTTCCAATGAAACGTTCTTTGCGTAGTGGTCCCCAGTAACGACTGTCAATAGAATTGCCTCTGTTATCTCCCATCATAAAATAATGGTCTTCCGGAATGATAAACGGGCCGCAAAACATGTCTTGCGAGCATTCAGGATATTCAAACTCACTTTTGATATAACTTTCTTCTAATCGTTTGTCATTGATGTAAACATAGTTAGCTCCGGTTTTTGAATCTCTTTTTATTTCAAATTTTTCTCCGGGTAAAGCCACAACTCTTTTTATATAAGCAATATCTTTACAGAAAAATCCGGTTAAGCGACAGAAAATATCTTTAAAAGATGTTCCTAACTCAGTAGATGGCGGATAAAAAATCATGATATCTCCACGTTTAGGAGTGTTTTCAAATTTTTTATTATTGATAAAATTCGGGAATTTTGTAAGTTTTTCAACAACAATTCTGTCATGTTCAACCAGAGTCGGAATCATTGAACCTGAAGGGATCCATCTTAATTCGGCAATAAAGAATCTTATTAAAATCACTGCAACAACTACAAAAATAACAGTTTCATATGTTTCTTTTAATCCGGCTTTTAGTTTTTCGCTATCTATCATAATTTTTTAACAAATCCCTCAATTCTCGTTTGTAAATATTATCAGGAAACTTTGATAATATGTTAAGCATCTCTTCGTAGTAATTATCTAATAAAATTTGCGTTTTTTCAATCCCTATTATATTTTTTGCGGTATTTATATTGTTGACTATATCTTGTTGTGCTGAAGTTTTTTCCAAATCATTTTTTATTTGAAAATATATTCCGAAATTAAGCCCGAATTCTCCTGCAAGGGTTTGGTTTTGAGAACTATACAGAGCACAACTCTCCAGTATAGTTTTGAATAATTGTGCGGTTTTGTTGGTGCAAATTTCGATATAATCTTCTATCTCAGGAATATTATTTCTTAATAAAAATTGTTTAATCTCTGCATTGCACATTAGTTTTGCACAATCTTTAAATTTGATTAAAATTTCAGGATTATTTATATCTAAGAGTTTTTCTATTGCATAAGATAACAAATAATCTCCAGCTAAGATAGAAATCTTAGGTGAGTATTTTTTTGATATTGTTGTAGAGTTTCTTCTGGTGCATGCCTCATCAATTACATCGTCATGTAAAAGAGATGCATTGTGAAGAATTTCTCCAGCCGCCAGAATTTTATATATATTTTTATCTGGTTCAGTGTTTAACAATTTTAAATATAAAAGAGCTAATCTTGAACGGATTTTTTTTGAGCCCATTGAGATAAAGTTTGTAATTTCGTTTTCTGAATTTTTTGCTTTTCTTGTTTTTTGTGTTTTTTCTTGTGCAATTTGGTTTGCCTGTCTTTGCGCCATTGTTTGGCAAATTGCTTTTTG
>JAFQNY010000166.1 GCA_017395765.1 bacterium | reverse complement strand
TTTGCTTACGCAAAATAGTTACTCATTACAACGGTCTCACTGGGACGTGACTAGCCCTCACTTCGTTCGGTCGTCGCACTTGCCAAAATCCGCTGGACTGTCTTGCTCACTCGCGTTTAACGGCAATTCCGCATTTTGCTTCTTGGGTTTCACCCAATCGCAAAACTGCTCCAGCCTCAGCTCGTTCGCGCTCGAACCAAGAAGGCTCCGCCTTTGTTGGTTCTCAAACACAAGGAACTTTAAGCAAAACAAAAACCACCATAATGGTGGCTTTGTTTTGCAATAAAAAACTCCCCAGGTTGGACTCGAACCAACAACCTACCGGTTAACAGCCGGTTGCTCCGCCATTGAGCTACTGAGGATTATTTTCAGTTTATTCAACTAGCATGAAGCACTTGCCTCACATCCATTATATTAACAAATAAATTTTTTTTGTAAAGGGGGTGTATTAAAAATTTATCCAAAATATCCATTATTTACCAATTTCTAGCAAAACAATCCCTGCAACAATAAAAATAATCCCCAATATTTTCATCAAACTTATACCGTCGCCAAAAACCCATACTCCCAAGCAAAAAGTACATGTTGCCCCGATTCCGGTCCATATAGCATAGGCTATTCCAATAGGAATCTCCTTTTGCGCTAAATACAAAAAAACTCCGCTCAACGCCATCGCTATTATTGCAAATATAATCCAACCGAATTTATTTACACCCAACGATGCCATTTTCATCCCAAATGGCCAACCTACCTCAAATACCGACGCTATTATTAAATATATCCAACTCATAAACCCATTATAACATCATATTATTCAAAAGCTTTAATTATTTTATAAATGATTTCTATCTTTTCTCTGTCTTTTATATTTTTTATAGTTGTAATAATCTCTTCAACCAAATCCTCTTGGGGTTGCAGATGGTTTATTTTAAACAAATCCTGTGGTGTTATTTCCAAAATCTCAAGAATTTTTTCCAAAGTACTCGCCGTAAAAAAATTCTTCCCAATCTCTATTCCACACAAAGTCCTCGGTGCAATTCCCAGTTTTTCAGCTAATTGTTCCTGTGACAAACCTTTATTTGCCCGCAAAGTTTTTATTCTTTGCCCTATTTGCTTTTTAATATTCAAACTCATGTATTCTATTTTATATTTAATCCCTAAACCATAACAGGATAATTTATACAATAATATGGTCTAATTTTGATATTTAATATCAATTTATTAATTTTTGTTAAGCTCAATTTGTCTTATTATTACTGGTTTTTAGCAAATTAGGAAATTAAATATCAAAACATTAGGCAATTTTTGAAACCAAAATGTTTTTATATAGATACAAGACACGGGAAATTTGCAAATTACACGGGGAAAAACAAAACTCAAACGAGGATATTAAAAGAAGTATCAGAAGAAACTTCAAAAACAAAACAAGGGAAATTTTAGTAATACACATTAAAGGAAAAGGAGAAAAATTATGGTTATTGGGAAAATTGCAGCACATTATTCAGATGACGCTTTGAAAGTAGGAAAAAGAGTACGCGAACTTGTTTCAGAAGCTAAGTTAGATAAAACATTAAAAACAGTTGATTTTAATGAGCTTGACTTGTTAATTTCTGGAGCAAAATCAGACAAAGCAATTGAAACAGTTTTTGATGAATATAAGAAATGTTTATCATTTGAAACAGCACAAAAAACGTTGGATTGTGCACGTCTGGAAGCGTTCTTATCAAGACCAAAAAGAAAACAACCTATTAGGGATTTGGCAAAAAAAGCAAAAGCTTATATATCTGATAAGGTAAAACCTGAGCCTAAAATTCATTATGCTTCAGGAGAAATTTTAGCAATGCAAAATGCTAAACCTCAAAAAATAACTGTACAAAGCACACCAACTCAACAGTATATTGATAATATGCTAGGAATTAAATCTATTGATGAAGCAGAACACTTGGCTAGATATAAAGATTTAAAATACGCATTTAATCATCCTAATATTGGCAAAGCAAAGCCTGTTATCACAGAATCTCGCTTAACAGCAGATGTTGTAGAAGAAATGCACAATACAAAATATATTGACGCATTGAAAAAGGCAGAAGTTACAGGTGAACTTACAGAAGCTACAAAACAACGCAGAGCTGAAATTTTAGAAGCTTTTGAAACATGTGAACCAAGACCTGTTCCTCCTAAAAAGACATTGAAAGATAAAATCAAAACTTGGTTTAACAGGAAACAACCTGTAGCGATAATGACAGCAGACAAGTCAATAGCAAGAGATTATGGCGTTCCCGGTGGACATGTTCCAGGTTGGGTAGCATTGGAAAAATGGGCAAAACGAAACGGGTGCTAAGTCAAATTAAAAAAACTAAACAGGTGAGTAAAATTTACTTACCTGTTTTTTTATTCGCATCCAAAAGTAAAGTTTTGTAACAATCTTCACAAAAACTCTAAAGTTTTTCAAAAATATGCCGTTAAACAAAATGTAAGTTGAAACCGAAAGGGAGTATAAAAATGACAAATTTTGAAAGATTTAAACAAGCTTTGAAAAGAAGAAAAGAAGAAGAATACGCAAAATTACAACTTGAAGTTAAAAAAATGAAAGAAACCATAGAAAAAATGCTGACTAAAATCTTTGAATGTACAGCAAATCAAGCTAAAACAAATTATTCCGGATTAGAAATGTACTAATTTTATAAATTCTCCTATCTTATTATTAAAAAAAGCCTCCGTTATACGAAGGCTTTTATTTTATTTAAACACGTAATTAACACGCAGATTTTTTCTCGTTTCGCCACAACATAATACAAATGATTATACAAATAACGGCAGAGGCAACCCAAAACGCAAGAGCTCCGTTCCATCCGAATTTGTCAACCATAAACCCTGTTCCGGTTGCAGAAAGAACCGCACCGACATATCCGAATGTTCCGGTAAACCCTGTTGCCGCTGACGCAACTTTTTTAGAACTGCTTTCTACTGCACAAAGTCCGCCTATCATCATTTGAGGTCCATATGTGAAAGCACCTAACAAACCAATCAGAACAAAATCCAATGCGCTTATGGTATTAAATCTTAGCAATACCAAACAAACAACTACACCTATTAAATATATCAAGTTAACAGGAGCACGTTTGCCTTTGAAAACTTTATCAGAAATAACACCCGCACAAACTGTTCCTGCAATACCTACAAGAGGTAATGAACTTAATTTCAATGATGCAAGCTCTAAACTATTAGCTTTCGCCTCAGACAAATATTTAATCATCCAGTCTTCCGCACCGAATCTGATTACATATACAAAAACATATGCAATAGCCAACAACCAAATTGTTTTATTGAATAAAATATTTTCTTTAAATACTTCCAAATAACTTCTGTTATCAGCTTCACACTGTGCGACTTCCGCTTTAGAAACTTCTTCTCTGTATGATTCGACATCAGGAAGTCCTAAAGATTGCGGTTTATCTCTTAATCTGTTAAATAACCAAACTGCAACAAGTATAGCTATTGTACCGGGAACAAAGAACGCCATTCTCCAACCAAAATGTGCAACCAAGTATCCTGAAATAATAACGCTTAAGAAAGTACCCATTTGATGTGAGCATGACCACAAAGACCATTTTGTCCCACGTTCTGAATTTGAATACCAATAAGTCAAGCTTTTTGCAACTGCCGGAAAACCTGCTGATTGAAACCAACCGCTTGCGCCCCAAAAGAATACAAATAACCATAATAAAATTGTATTAGTCGGTAAACCGAAGAATGAAACTTCGCCCGGAGTAATAAATACCGCAGACAATGCAAAACATAGGTTAGCAATTGCTGTCATAATCAAAGCTGTAGGCAAGAACTTTCTTACATCTGAACCGTCAGCCAAAACTCCGTTTACAAATTTACCGATACCATAAGTTAAATATAAAGAACTACCCAACAAACCTAGTTCCGTATTTGTAAAGCTAAACTCTTCGCTCAACCCCGGCAAGGCAACCGCAATATTCTTCTTACATAAATAAAATACGGTGTATCCGATAAAACAAGAATAAAATATTCTCATTCTCCAATGCGAATACATACTATCGACTTTTTCTTTATCCTGAATCGGTTCAATTGCAGGAGGTTCTTTAAAAAAGTCTTTAAACCACGCAAAAATATTCATCTTTTTTCTACTCCACTCTAAAATTCCGACAAATTAATTTTAGCATTAATCATCGTCATTTTGCAATTCAAATTTATCTTCGAATTTATCTTCTAAATCTTCAAATTTATCTTCTATTTTGTCTTTAATTTCTTCCATTTTTTCAAATCTGTCAACTTTTTTAGGTTCATAAGTCTCGCCTTCATATAGTTTTGGCTTGATTATGCCTAACTGTTTTGATTTTTCACCGGCCGGCACTGAGAAATAAGGAGAAACCACTCTTTTAATGAAATATTGGCAAATAACTACAGAGAAAGCTGCAACTAATCCTGTTTTTAAAGCATTCTTCTTTTTTACCAAATTTACAACTTTTTCAAAATCAGTATCAGCTAGTCGTTCTTCCAAATTAACAAACATTTTTTTCATTAATTTAGACTCAACAAATTTTGTCATTAAGTTTTCAATAGGTTTAACTGCAAGCAATTGTAACCCAATATTTATTACACCATTTGCCAAGTCATAGTTTGCAACATCAGATCTTTGTTGAGGTGTAAATTTCTTATTACTTCTTGCCTGACTAACATATAAATAACAACCTATAGCGTCTTTTGTAATCAATGAAACTGCAATTTGCTGTGTCGGTGTAAGTTTTATCATTTTGTCCCAAAGTGTATTGATGATTCTCATTATGCCACCTCAACTTTCGGATTTTTATTTTTTTCTGCTCTTAAGTTCTCAATATAACTGTTTATTCTCGGATGTAACCAGTTTAATACATAACAACTAACTGCAACCATAAACAAGTTTAACATCAACGAGAATCCGAATTTTTTCCTTTTGAATAATTCTTGAGCTTCTTTTTGATAAGTTTCAACATAATGTTTTAATTTTGTTGTGTTATCTTTAAATATTTCAGGTTTTAATTTTTTTAATTCTTCCAAACCTTTATCTTTTTTAAATTGAAGTTGTCTTGCTTCCACTTCTTTAGTCTTAGCTGTTTCAAATCCCAACACACGTACTACTCTATCAAAGAATGATAAGTTACAATCTTTTTCTATTTGTTTAAGCTCTTTTGAGAAAGTATCTACTATTGTCTTTTGAATATCTTCGGATACTAAATCAATATCTTTAATATCAGCAAATTTAGGATATTTTTCAGGATGGTTTAATATATCTTGAATCTTTTCTTCTTTTAATTTTGCTAATTTAACTTGTGCAACTTTTTTCTTTAAGAACTTTTTCTTTTTCCTGTTGACTTTTCTTTCTAATGCACTATCAGAAATTCCTAATTCAACCTGCTCATAATCTTCTTTAATTATATTTTCTAATTCTTGTCTTAAGGATTTACCGTCTATAACTTCATCAAATTTAGCACTCAATGCCTCTATTTCTTCCTTTTTAACCCCTTTTGACAGATATTTTTCAGTAGGAATTAAATCTCCGATAACATCATCTTTGAACAATTTAATTTTCTTTTCATAACTTAATGAATCAATCTTTCTGGTAATCCAAACTGTTGCCGGAACTTGGAACCCAAATTGTAAAAGAGCAGATATCGGCTGTCTTAAAGCTTGTAATTTCTTTTTATTTTTGTCGTCTTCATCACCTTTACCGGGACTGACTAAAATAACGGCAGGAGCAATAACACCTGTTCCTATAGCTGCAATAAGAGCATTTTTAATTTCCGTAATTTCATTCATTGATTTTCCAAGTTGTCTTAAATACCTCCAAAAATGTTTACCCAACTTAGAAGTATCACCTTTAAATGATACACTACCGGAGGAAGTAACAGGATAATGATTTGTTACAACACGCTTCCTGTTTTCAGCATTTTGCCAGCTATTTGTGCTATTTAATTTCTCAACCTTCATGATACACCACATAATTACTTAGGCTTTTTACCTATATATATAAAACCATTGTCCTATAAAAAATTGCCTAACTACAAGTATATATTAAGAATTATTAAGATTTAATCAAAACTCACCGCCCGACGTATAATATTTCTCCAACTAAAGTATAAGATTTGTAAA
>JAFQNY010000165.1 GCA_017395765.1 bacterium | reverse complement strand
GTATTTAAAGACCATCCCGCCTCTATGAAAAAAATTTTTCAAGATTTGAGGCAATAAATAATCCTTTTTTGTTTTTATATATATAAATAAAGCAAGTGTGTGAAACGCAGATTAAGCTGTGTGTATTTTTAATATAAAGGAGTGTTTATGACTACAATTACTCAAGATCATTATTACCAACAAAAAAAATCAAACAATTCTGTTCCCGGTGCAATTGCAGGGGTAGGAATCGGTGCTGCCGGCGGAGCTTTAGGAGGTTACAAACTGGTTAAACCTTGGTTAGAAAACGGAAAACTCTCCGATTCTTTTGTCCGTTCATCTATTAATAACACATTTGATTTACTATCAGCTAAATCAGAAGAAAAAGAAATTATAAAATTAGCAAAAGAGATATTTAACCTTTCCGGCAAAACAGAAATTGCAGAAAAGGATTTGTTCAATTTGTTTAAAAACAATGCAAAAGCATTTAAGATAGAAAAAATGGATGATGAAGCGATTAGCGCCACCGTAAAAAAACTTATTAAAGAAAAAGGCGACGCTAAAAACGTTATAAAATCTTTAAAAGAATTTAGCAAACTCGAAAACTTAAACCTTGGCGATATGTTCAGCGATATCAAAAAAGGAACTTTAAAACCTGTAGCAGAAAATGCGCCGGAATTGAATAAACAAATCGTAGAAATGCTGGAAAATTCTATCAAAAACTTGAAGAAAAATGCCGCATTAAAATGGGCTGCAATCGGCGCGGTTACAGTAGGATTGTTAGGACTTGGTATTGGTGCAATCTCAAAAAAGGAACAACATTACTAAATATATAAATTAGAAAAAGCGGTCTGATTAAATTAATCAGACCGTTTTTTACTACTTATTCTTTATAAAATCTCGGAGCTTTATACATATATCCCTTTTACTCTTTATCCTTAGTTTTGTAATTTTTTTTCTTCATTCTTAATGAATTCACAATCAGCTTCAAGGCGTCTGTCTTCCATTGCATCGACTAAGTCTTCAATTGTTTTAATCTGACCTAACTCAAACCCGACTTCTGCATAAAGTACACAATCATTACAAAGTCTGTATGGTCCGTATTGAACAGAACCAGCTAAAGATTTTGTATCACCGCAAGCGTTACACGTAAAATACTCGAACTCACAATCCGGATTTTCTTCAATATCATCAAGTCGCATTTGTTCAACAACAAGTTGCATCTCAGCTATAACATCTTCTTTAGATTTCATCTTTTACCCCCACTTTTATGATAATTATACTTCAAAAATTAAGCAAACTCATCCAAAGAAGAAAGTTTTACATGCTCAAAAGAACGTTCAAAAATTTCAGCAGAACTTAATTTGTCCTCTTTTATAAGCTTATCTATTTCTAAGGAAGATATAATCCATTCATCCGTTTTTGATTGATATGCGACATGAACATCATCTCGACAAGTATTAAAAATTGAAGTTGAAATATTCCATTTATCCATTATACTTTGCAAAAAATCAAACAATTTTTTACTACCGGGTTGACTTTCTTGAGATCCGATTAATACAGCTTGTAAGTCGGGATTATCAATTTTTATTTTCTTCATTATGAAATTTTTAATTTTATTAAAATCCTCATTTTCTTTTATTGTTGGACAAAGATGCATAAGCAAAACATCTTTCCCATCAGAAATTCCTAAAACACTACAGTCATAAATATTAGTAGTTTTTGCTTGTGCAGCCTTAACACTTTCTTTAACTGTCCAAGGAAAATCAACAAAGAACTTTTTATCAATTCTTGCTGCGATTTCACGATATTCCACAGTTCTTACGGGTCTAAATGTTGATTTAAAAGTTATACTATTATTCATCAATCATTATAAAACCGCTCAAGAAAGATTTTTGCTATTGTTTTCACACAAATACTTCATTTCTTTCACAGCTTGTTCTAAACCGACAAAAATTGCTCTTGATATAATAGAATGACCTATATTAAGTTCAACCAAATTCGGAATCTCATGCATTCTGTGAACGTTTTGGTAATTTAGCCCATGGCCGGCATTAACCTTTAAACCAAAGTTCTTAGCAAACAAAGCTGCTCCTTTCAAATCTTGGAAAGATTTTTCCTCTTCACTTGTTCCGAAAGCTTCTGAATATCTTCCGGTATGAAGTTCAATAAAAGGAGCTCCGGTTTTTGCTACTGCTGCAATTTGATGAACATCAGGATCTATAAAAAAACTAACTTCAATATTTTTTTCCAATAAAGGTCTTGTAAACTCTATTGCCCAATCTTGTTGAGATACAACATCCAAACCACCTTCTGTTGTTACCTCTTGTCTTTTTTCAGGAACAATACAAACCGCATGCGGTCTTAATCTTAATGCAATATCCAACATTTCTTGGGTCATTGCCATTTCCAGATTCAAACGAGTTCTCGGTAACATTCTTATTGCCTCAACATCAGCATCTTTAATATGACGTCTGTCTTCTCTCAAATGCGTTGTTATTGATGCAACCTTACAGTCTTTACATATTCTTGCCGCAGTTATCACATCCGGTTCAATCCCGCCTCGAGCATTTCTTAAAGTCGCAACGTGATCTATATTTACACCTAAAAGCATTTTTTTAACTCCTTATTTTTATCTATTTTCAATAAAGCTGTGTATGTTGTTAAAATTGTTATATCATTTTGAGCAACATTCCCGACATGTTTAATCGCAGAGTCAATATCAGAAATCACTGTTACATTTTTCACCCCTGCAGATATAAGCCTAGATTTCATATCCTCTGCACACAGACCTGTAACAACAATTTCTTTATTCGCATTAACTAACCTGTCAAAATCCGCTTGATATATCCAAGAAATATCCGTTCCGTCAGCGACATTGTTGTTTATTGCAATCAAAATATTCGAATCTAAATCAACCGTTTTCAAAACTTCATTTGTACCGGCAGGATTTTTTATAAGTTGAATAATAGTTTCGTGTTCATTAAGCATTCTTTTTTCACTTCTGCCAAACGCGACTTTAAAAGTTTTTAAATTTTCTTTAATATTATCTAACCCGAGTTCTTTAGCCAAAGCAATTGCACCAAGGGTATTATAGGCATTAAACAATCCCACAAGAGGAATTTCATACTCTTCTTCGGCAAGTTTTATAACAGAATAATTTTTATATAGTATTACATCTGCATTGTATTTAGCATCACTGTTTTTGTATCCGCATTCACAATTATAATGACCGACTTGCGCATAATAACATTTATCATAATGTAAAGGTTTTCCACATTTAGGACAAGCAAAAATCGGAGCGGCAGTTTCAAGGAGATTACCCTTTTCATCTTTAACTGAATTTACACTATAATAAATCGGATTTTTTAAATTATTTAAATCCGCAGAAATTGGTTCATCAGCGTTTAAAATTAGTTGAACCTCGGGATTATAATCAATCGCACCGCTAATCAAACTCTTTGTAATCATTGGATTCGCAAATCTGTCAGTTTGGTCTTCAAAAAGATTTGTTATCAATAAATAATTCCCTTTCATTCGTTGATAAATTTTGACCAAAAATGCTTCATCTGTTTCAATTACGGAATAATCAACTTTTTTGAATGGGTTAATTTGTAAAGCAAAAGCGTTAACAATCCCGTTAAGCATATTTGCATCAAACTCATTTGTAATCAAAGATTTTTTTTCACATCTTATCAAATGGGATAATAGCCCAGAGGTCGTTGTCTTTCCGTTGGTTCCGGTTATATTTATCTGTGACTTCGTAATATAATCATTTACATAATTTAAAAAAGACGGACATATTTTTAAGGAAATTAAGCCCAAAATTGCAGTCCCTGAAGATAATTTTGTTAATTTTAATGTAT
>JAFQNY010000164.1 GCA_017395765.1 bacterium | reverse complement strand
CACGGTACGCTCGCACGTACGACGGTTTTCAAGACCGCTCCAATCAACCGCTCTGGCACTCCTCCAAAGTTATTCAATTGGTAACAGAATTTATATTACACAAAACATATTTTATTGTAAAGGGGTATTATAAAAACTTTTTTGATTTTATGTCATGCAAAAAGTTTTTCTTCTATGTTATAATATTTAAAGTGAGGTTATGATGTACGATTTTTTTAAAGGAACTTTGGCAGATAAAAGAAAAAATGCTAAAGGGTCTTTTTTTTCTATAGAGGTTAATGGAATCGGCTATCTTATTGAAGTTACTGAACGTGATTTTTCCGCTTTTAATATCGGAGAAGAGGGGTTCAAGTTCTATACTTCGCTTATCCACAGAGAAGATTCGATGAGTCTTTTTGGGTTTTCTAACAAAGAAACTCGTGATATTTTTCAGATTCTCTTATCTGTTTCCGGTGTCGGAGCTAAAATGGCAATAGCTCTGCTTAATGAGTTTGATGCTTGTGATTTAATATCTTTTGTTATTGACGGTGATTTTAAAGAGTTAACCAGAGCAAAAGGTGTTGGTCCAAAGTTAGCTCAAAAAATTATTTTGGAGCTAAAAGATAAATTGATGAAAACCGAGTTGCCTCGTAATGCTTGTGCATTGCCTCATAATCAGGCAGTAATCGACGCTCAATCAATAATGTTGTCATTGGGTTATGATGACAAAGAGATCGAAAATGCACTCTCCAGTGTTGTTTCAACATTAGAGGATTCGAATAATCCGGAAGAAATCTTAAGAAAGGCACTTACATGTTTATCTATGTAAATTATTGTAAATATTTCTTCTCGAGTAGCAATTTTTATTTTGAGGAGTGTTGATATTTATAAAGGATGTCTTATGGATTTCAAAATAAGTAAACTTAATATCAATATTCCAAACATTACTTTTAAACGTAATGATAACAATACATTTATTCCTCCAAAAACAAAACCTATCCCAAATGATACTTTTGAACTCTCTGTCGGCTATGTAAATGATATACACGGTCAGACGAATAATATGATGAGAATCCTTTCCGGTTTGAAAGGTGATCTAAAGCTTTCTGCCGGCGATAATGATATTGGGGATGAAAAAAACAAGCTTGTTCACAAAGCGACAGCTGTGTTTTTAAATATTGCCGACATAAAAGCTACGGCTTTCGGTAATCATGAGTTAGATACAACTCAAGCAGATTTTGTAGATACAATGAAACTTATGGATGCCAAAGTCTTAGCAGCTAATTTTAAAAAGGATGAGTTTTGGGAAGAGTTTGAAGATAATTTGGAAGAATATGGCAGAACTCATTTAGATAAAGAACTTGACGGTTCAACAATTGTTGAGGTAAAAGGTGAAAAAATCGGTATTGTTGGTGCAAGTCCTATCGATATGTTTACACGAGCAACTCATCCGATTTATCATAAAGATTGTTTTGTTGATTGTTTGGAAGAATCAATTGAAGATATTCAGGATGAAGTTAATGAATTGAAGCAAAAAGGTGTAAATAAAATCTTTTTGTTATCTCATTTAGGTTATAAAAACGATCAAATTGTAGCCAAAAATACAAAAGGAATTGATGTAATTATTGGCGGTCATACGCATGAGCTTGTGCGTGATATAAAAGAGGGTGAAAATTTATTATACTCAAAATCAAATGAACCGGTAATAATTACACAAGCAGGAAAAGATGGCGCATTTTTTGGATTGTTAAATCTTTCGTTTAACAAAGACGGAGTGATAACTAAAGCTCAAAACAATTTAGGCGAAACCCGTTTGTATCATAAAAATATGGTACATCAAAAGGTTTTTGATGATATTTTAGGTAAGCCGGAAAGGGTTGGGTATATCGAAAAAGCACCGGCTCCTCCAAAACTTTTGATTGAAGAAAATCCTCATGCGAACTTTGTTTGTGATGCAATGAAAGAGGTAACGGGTTCAGAAATCGCAATTTGGAACAATTCAGGAATAAGAAACTTTTTTCACGAAGGTTTCATTGATTCTCGTGATATAAAAGATATTGCTCCGTTTTTTGACAGAATATCAATCGCAATGATTTCAGAGAAGGCTATTGTAGATTTATTTAAAGAAAATATAAAAACAACTTATACCAGTCACGGGTATAAACCGGGGTTAATAGCTGTATCCGGACTTGAGTACGGTGTTGATGCAAAAAATAAAAAACTGACTTTTATGAATTTTGTGGATAAAAATGGTAATAAAATTGCAATTGATATAAACAACCCCAGAGAAGATAAAACATATAAGCTTGTAACAGATGAGTTTATTATGTCACATGGTGCAGACTTTCCGGTTTTGGCTAAAGCGGAAGATTGTTTGAAAATTTATCCTTATGATAAAGATATAATGACATGCGAATACATAAAAGCTTTAAACAAACCTATTGAAATAAATCAAACCGGTCGGATAGTTTTTGAATAATAAAGTTTTGTCCTTTGAATTTTATGTTAATATAAATATATGCTTGGACAAGTTTTTAAAATTCATTCAGATTTTTATTATATAAACTTTCAAGGTAATGTTTACGAGTGTAAGCTTAGGGAAGTGTTAAAAAAGCAGAAACAAAAAGTCTTTGTTGGTGACTTTGTTGAGTTTGCTGACGGTGCAATTGAAAAAATTCTACCTCGTAATAATTTTATTTTACGACCGGCTGTTGCTAATATTGACCAAGTTGTTATAATTTCAGCTGTTAAAGAGCCTGAATTGAGTTTTTTACAACTAAATCGTTATATTGCATTTGCTAAATATCATGGATTAAATACTGTATTATGTTTTAATAAAAATGATTTGTCCGACGATGATACTACAATTGAAAGAGTTTTTAAAATCTATGAACCTCTGAGCTTTGATATCTTGTTTACTTCAGCTTTGGAGGGTTATGGGTTAGATGAGTTTAAGTCTTTATTGAAGGGAAAAACTTCTGTGTTGTGCGGGGCTTCCGGTGTCGGAAAGTCAAGCTTAATTAACGCTATAAGTGATATAAATCTTCGCACAAAAGAAGTTAGTGAGAAAACCGGCAGAGGAACTCACACTACGAGACATTGTGAAATAATATCATTAGGTAATGATTCATATATCGTAGATACTCCCGGTTTTAGTAATTTGAAATTTGATTTTTTGCTGCCTAATGAGATTGATAATTTGTTTGACGAAATGCGTCCTTTTAAAGGTCAATGTAAATATCCGGATTGTTTACATATTAATGAAACCGAATGCGCAATAAAATCTCATTTGGGTCAGATTGATGAAACAAGGTACGAAAGTTATATCGCTTTTGTTGACGAAGCAAAAGAGTATAAAGAAAAGGTAAAGTATCAGGGAGTTAAGACCGAAACTGCCAATAAAAAAAATAATAAAAAAGATACTGTTAAAATTAGTTCAAGAAAACGTCAAAGTGCCAGAAATACTTTGCGTCAAAATGTGTATAAAGGTGTTGAAGATGAAAGAATTGATTAAGTTAATAGATGCAAAATTAGACGAGTTTATACAGATATCTTATCCGGAAGAAATTTTTAAATCTATGAAATATACGCTTATACTTCCGGGAAAACGCCTTCGTCCGGTTATGTGTTTAGAAACCGTCAGAATGCTCGGAGAAGATATCAATATAGCTATTCCAACCGCTTGTGCGATTGAAATGTTGCATGTTCAAAGTTTGATTCATGATGACTTGCCGTGTATGGATAATGATGATTTCAGACGTGGTGAACCTTCAAATCACAAAGTTTTTGGTGAGGCAAATGCAGTTTTAGCCGGTGATGCGTTACTTACATTTGCACCTCAATTAATTATTGAAAAGTCCACAGATTTGCCGGACTCAACCGTGCTAAAACTTGTCCATGAATATACAAAATTTGCAGGAGCTTATGCTTTGATAGCTGGTCAAGTTGTTGATATTGAATCGGAGAACGGAAATTTGGTTAAATCTCCTCAAGAAACTTTAGAATTTATTCATATGAATAAGACGGCGGCCTTGTTCCGTTTAGCGATTCGTTCAGGGGCAATTATTGCCAATGCTGATGAAGTTGTATTAAATAAGTTAGATGTTTTTGCTCAAAAATTTGGGTTAGCGTTTCAAATATATGATGATATTATGGATGAAATCTCAAGTTTTGAAGAACTCGGTAAAACTGTAGGTAAAGATAAAAAATCCGGAAAATTAACATATGTTTCTTTGTATGGGTTGGATGAAGCAAAGCAAAAATTACGTTTGCTAATCCAAGAATGTTATGATATAGTCAATGAGTATGGTTCAACTATTTTTGAACAAATTTTAGACAAATTAAAAGAAAGAGTTTTAGGAGTATAAATGAATTTAGGTCAAATTTATAATTCAGGTTATGAGGCATTATTTACAGGAATATCTGCTGTGGCGTTAGCTCAAATCACAAAGTTTTTTGTTCACTTAGTATGGAAAAGAAAAGTTGATTTGAGATTGTTTACAACAACAGGCGGTATGCCAAGTTCTCATGCTGCCGGAGTTATGGGTTTATCTACCACTGTCGGTTTGATTTGCGGTTGGAATTCCATCGAGTTTGCAATGGCCTTTGGTTACGCTCTTGTCGTAATGTATGATGCTGCGGGTGTAAGACGTGCGGCAGGCAAACAGGCTGCTTGTTTAAATCGTATTATTATGGATATATATAAACAAGAGCTAAAAGAGGCTGGCGGCAAGTTAAAAGAGTTGTTGGGTCATACACCGATGCAAGTTTTAGTCGGTGCAATTTTTGGCGTAGTCTATGCTTATTATATGCATTATTTCTTTTCATTGCATTTAGTTTACTAATATGATTATTTAATTAATAATAAGATTTTTTAAATTCTTTGAATTAATTAACAGAATTCTTAGAAAATCTTTAAATTAGTATGTTTTTCTGCTAACCTTAATAATACTATTTAAAACCTAATAAAAAATAAACAATCAGTAATAAAACTTAATATAAATAGCTGAAATCTAATAAAACTGCTTGCAAACAGAAATTTAGCAAATATTATTAGATAAGATGCCGTATAGTGCATTACATTGAAAGCCGAAAATAGAGGAAAATAAATGGCAAAAGACGTAATAGAAATAGAAGGTACAATTCTTGAATCTATGCCGAATGCAATGTTCAGAGTAAAACTTGAAAACGGGCATGAAATTTTGGCTCATATTTCAGGAAAGATTAGAAAGAATTTTATTAGAATTCTTCCTGGTGACAAAGTAAAAGTTGAAATGACACCGTATGATTTAACTAAAGGAAGAATTACATTCAGGCTTAAATAAAAGCTCGATTCACGAATGAAAGAATATAAGTAGTAGTAATATAAAACAAAGGAAAAACAAAATGAAAACAAGATCATCAGTAAAACCTATGTGCGACAAATGCAAAGTTATTAAGAGAAAAGGCAGAGTTGCAGTTATTTGTGAAAATCCAAAACACAAACAACGTCAGGGTTAGATTTTGCGTAGGCTGACCGAGCAAAGCGAGGGAACGCCGAAGTAGCGCGGAGCAAAATGAGCGATAATTTTGCAAAGCAAAATAAAGCGAATGACTGCGGAGCGTGGAGCAATAATCTAATACAAATTTTAGAAGTATTAGTACAATAAATAGAATAAAGGAAAGAAAACATGGCAAGATTAGTAGGGGTAGATTTACCTCGTAACAAAAGACTAGAAGTAGCTCTTACATACATTTACGGTATCGGACCGGCTAGAGCTGCAAAAATTCTTGAAAAAACCGGTATTTCTCCGGATTTAAGAACAGATGATTTAACTGAAGATGATATCAGAGAATTACGTAATGCGTTATCTGAATACAACATCGAAGGTGATTTGAGACGTGAAGTTGCAATGAATATTAAACGTCTTCAAGAAATCAACTCTTACAGAGGTATGAGACACAAAAGAGGTCTTCCTTGCAGAGGTCAAAGAACAAAAACTAACGCAAGAACAAGACGTGGTAAAAAGACCGGACCTATCGCTGGTAAAAAGAAATAAGGCAGTGACCAAGGCTTCAGTGATCAAGTGATTAAGTGAAGTTAAGGTCAAAGTTTCTTGGTCACTTGATCACTTGGTCACCTGATCACTGAAATGACACAAAGAGAAAATAAATAGTAAATTAAATTATAAGGAACAAAAAAATGGCAAGACCAAAAACTACAAAGAAAAAAGAAAAGAAAAATGTATTGCAAGGGGTTGTACACATTCAATCTACTTTTAACAATACAATAGTAACTTCTACCGATATGCAAGGTAATGCTATTGCTTGGGCTACTGCTGGTGCTGCTGGCTTCAAAGGTGCCAGAAAAGGTACTCCGTTTGCAGCTCAATCCGCAGCAGAATCTGTAGCTAAAAAGTCTATTGACCAAGGTATGAAAAAAGTTGAAGTTTACATCAAAGGACCTGGTTCAGGACGTGAAACAGCAATCAGAGCTATCCAAGCTGCCGGTTTAGAAATTACTTTAATTAAAGACGTAACACCTATTCCTCATAATGGTTGTCGTTCACCTAAGAAAAGACGTGTATAAGTTAATAAGAACGAAGTTAATAAGTTAATAAGACTTTTTTCTTATTCACCTATTAACTTATTAACCTATTCACTTAGTAGTAAGGTCGGGGCTTGAACTTCGCCAAAAGTTTAAACCATAGATGCCCGACAAAAGTAAAGGAGAAAATAAAATGGCAAGATACACAGGACCAACTAATAAGTTGTTTAGAAACAAAAAAGTTTCTGATTTATCAAACAGAAAGTTAACTTCTTCAATGAGACAAACTGCTTCAGGACAACACGGTGCAGTTAGAAAAAAACTTTCTGAATATGCTTTACACTTAGCAGAAAAACAAAAAATCAGATTTACATATTTAGTAAGCGAAAAACAATTCGCAAAATATTACCACGAAGCTGCAAGAAGAAAAGGTGTTACAGGTACTATCCTTCTTCAACTTTTAGAATCAAGACTTGATAACATTCTATTCAGAGCAGGTTTTGGTATTACCAGAAAACAATCTAGACAAATCGTTAACCACGGTCACGTTTTAGTTAACGGTAAAAAAGTAGATATTCCATCTTATTTAGTTAAAGCAGGAGATGTAATTACTGTTAAAGCTAAGAGCAACGATTACTTGAAAAATGTTATGAGCATGATTGATTTATCTTGTGCTCCGGCTTGGGTAACTGTTGACAAAGATGCCTTAAAAGTTACATTTGACAGAGTTCCTGAAAGAGAAGAACTTGATCCTGAAATCAAAGAACAACTAGTTATTGAGTACTATTCAAAATAGGCTGATAGGAGAGAAAAATATGGAATTAAAAATTAAAACTGTTAATACAATGGCAGGTTCAGATGGTTCACAATATGGTAAATTTACTATTGAACCGTTAGAAAGAGGATTCGGTACAACTATCGGTAATGCACTTAGACGTGTTTTACTTTCAAGCTTAGAAGGTACAGCAGTAACTTCTTGCAGAATTGAAGGTATTACTCACGAATATACTGCGATTCCTGGTGTATTAGAAGATGTTATTGATGTTATGTTAAATCTTAAAGGTTTAGCTGTTAAAACTGAATCAAAAGAACCACAACACTTAAGAATAGATGTTGATAAACCTGGTGCTGTATTAGCTAGCGATATTCAATTACCTTCAGGAGTAAAAGTTGTTAATCCGGATTGGTTGATTTGTACAATTGCTGAAGGTGGTTCTTTCCATGCGGACATTATTGTTGAATCAGGAAAAGGCTATGTAGCAAATGATGTTCCTAGAAACTCAAAAACAAGTGCTGCAATCGATATGTTACCGATTGACGCAACTTTCATGCCTATCAAGAGAGTTGCTTACGAAGTAGAAAATACTCGTGTAGGTGACAGTATTGATTTTGATAAATTAACTCTTGAAATTTGGTCAAACGGTACTATAGATGTTTCTACAGCTTTATCACAAGCTGCAGAACTTTTAATCGAACACTTTGTTCCGATTGCTGCAATTTCAGGAAAAGTAATTCAACCTAGAGAAGTTGAAGAAGTTGTTGCTGATGTAACTGAAACTGTTGAAGTTTCTGAATCTGAACCATCAATCACTATTGATGAATTAGAATTATCAGTAAGAGCATACAATTGTTTGAAAAGAGCAAGCATCAACTCAATGGCTGAATTGTTGAAAAAATCAGAACATGATTTATTAAATATTAAAAACTTCGGTAAAAAATCATCTGACGAAGTAATCGAAAGATTACGCCACTTCGGTTTAGACTTAGCTCCAAACCCAGAATTGGATGAAGATGGTATGGTTATCGAATCAGCAGAATAATCAGTGATCAAGACTTCAGTGATCAGGTGATCAGGAAGTATTGGTGTTATGATTATTTGAGACTTGATCACTTGGTCACATGATCACTTGGTCACAGTAGAAGAAAGATAAATAGTAATAATATAAAAAGGAAAGTAAAAAATGAGACACCAAACAAAAAAACATATGCTTGGTAAAGCACAAGACCAAAGAAAGGCTTTGTTGCGTTCATTAGCTACTGAACTTTTCACTCATGGTGAAATCAAGACAACTATGGCTAGAGCTAAAGCTCTTCAACCATATGCTGAAAATGTAATCACCCTAGCGAAAAAAGGTGACTTGAACTCAAGAAGACTTGCCGGCAGATATATTTTCGATAAAGAAATCGGACAATTTATCGACACAGCTACAGGCGAATTATTTGAAGCTCCGCAAGAAGGTAAAAAACTTGCTAAACAAACTGTATTGAGAAAATTATTTAGCATTATCGGTGTTAAATATTCTTCAAGAAACGGTGGTTATACAAGAATCTTTAGACTTCCTCCACGCAGAGGAGATGCTTCTGAAATGGCGTTAATCCAATTGGTATAATTAATGCGATACGCTCTTGAAGTTCAGTATAGGGGTAAATGTTATGCTGGTAGTCAGATTCAATTCGAGAATGGCGAACAAATAGCAGAACCTACGATACAAGGTGAACTCGAGAAAGCAATTCGAACTTTGATAAAAAGCGATAGTGATATCGCTGATAATACAAGACCGATAAAAACAATCTTCTCCGGAAGAACTGATAAAGGTGTAAATTCATTAGGACAAGTTGTTCATTTTGATTATGACAAGGATATTGTTGCTTCAAAATTTGTCTATCAAATGAACGAAATCTTGCCTGATGACATCTCAGTTGATAACTTGAGAATTGTTCCCGATTCGTTTCATGCTCAAAAATCCGCAAGGAGCAGATATTACAAATATGAGCTTATTAACAGACGTTATAAACAAGCTTTTGACGGTGATATCTTAAGAGTTAAATACGAATTAGATGTAGAGCGAATGCAAACCGCTTTGAACTTCTTACTGGGCGAACACGATTTTTCAAGTTTTAAAAGCTCCGGAACGCTAAACCCAAGCAAAGTTTGTTTTATAACTAGAGCCGCAGTTGAAAAACAAGGCGATAGGTTTTTTATCCATATTGAAGGAAATAGATTTCTTTATAATATGGTAAGAACTATAGTCGGTACTCTTCTAGAAATAGAAGGACATAAATTGCCACCTGAGCATATGAAAGATGTTCTTGAGGCACGTGACCGTCGCAAGGCGGGGCGCACAGTTAGTCCTTATGGATTGACGTTAGTTCGAGTAGAATACTCGAATTAAAGGAAATAAGGTAATAGGGCAATAAGGGAATAAGAGAAAAAATTCGCTAATGCTCATAATTACCTAGATGGAACGAGTTAAACAAAGGAAAATATTTAAAACCACTTATTTCCTT
>JAFQNY010000013.1 GCA_017395765.1 bacterium | reverse complement strand
TTACAAAAATATTTACAGAGTATATACGTCAAAATACTATTATATATACAGTTTTAAGCTTTGTAACAAATATAAAAAAGATTAAATAAATTAGGCAATTTTCAAAAACAAAAATACTTTATATAGATGTAAGGTTAGAAAAGGTATTTTTCAAGTTTACAAAAAGGTTAGAAAAATTTAGGTAGGTTAATTATGGTACTCGCATTTTGGATGGTTTCACGATTAACACGTGAAATTATCACACTCGAAAACCAAATAACAAAGAAACAGATGGAGTTGTCCAATCATCAGGAATACGCAGGTGTTCTTGGTGGTTCTTCGGCACTTCATATGGGTAACATAGCCGGATTATCCTCAAGTTTGTTACCGAGAGCCTCTTTGTTTGCCCAATATGCTGATCAAGCAAGTTCAATGAGTGCAATGCAAAATCTCCAACAACAAAAAATGATGGGACGAGTGCCTTATTTGAATAATCAAATGATGCAGATGCAGTATGAACAAAGTGCATTTATGCAATTTAAACAAGCTGCAATGAAAGCTTTGAAAGAACAGGAAGCTGCAATTCTGAACAAGCGGGAAACTGAACTTCAGCTTGAATTGACGGCAATGCAAAACGATTTAGCTAAGAAGAAGAAACAGTTAGAGTCATATGAATCTCTAAATGAACAAACTAGAGAACGACTGGTTCCTAAGTTTAGCTAGTTAGCAAGTTTTAACTCTAAAAACATAATGTGAAGTGTAATACCTATTAACTAAAATTTCCCCTCGCCTCTCCAATCAGAGGCTTTTTTTTTGGCATGTTAATGACTACAAAAAGAATAGTGTTTGTGGTAGGATTTTAGTGTACTTAAGACAAGCAAAAAAGAAAGGGGCTAAGCATGACTAATTTAGACAAAATTATGAAGCCGAAATCAGTTGCTGTTATTGGTGCATCAACCAAAGAACACACTATTGGTTCCGACATTATGAAAAGATTACAAGAGTACAAATTTAACGGTAACATCTATCCTGTTAACCCAAAAGGCGGAGTTATTGAAGGACTACAAGCTTACACTTCTATTTTGGAAGTTCCGGGCGAAGTTGACTTAGCAATCATCGTTGTTAACCAAAAATTTGTTTTAGATACAATCGATCAATGCCACGAAAAAGGTGTTGGCGGTCTTGTTGTTATTACAGCAGGTTTCAAAGAAACCGGTAAAGAAGGTGCAGAAGCTGAAAAACAACTTCTTGCAAAAGTTCAAGAATATGGTATGAGATGTGTTGGCCCTAACTGTTTAGGTGTTGTTAACACTCACCCAGAAGTTAGACTTGATGGATGTTTTGCTGAAACATTACCTGAAAGAGGACACATTGCATTCGTTTCTCAATCAGGTGCTTTAGGTGGCGGTATCCTTAACATTCTTAAAGACCTTAACCTTGGTTTCTCTCAATTTATTTCAATTGGTAACCAAGCAGACGTTAACGCTGAAACAGCTATGGAATACTGGGAAAACGATGAAGACGTTGATCAAATCCTACTTTATATGGAATCAATCGCTAATCCATCAAACTTCAGAAAACTAGCTACAAGAATTTCTAAGAAAAAACCTATCTTAGCTTTAAAAGCTGGTCGTTCAGCAGCAGGTGCCAGTGCAGCTTCTTCTCACACAGGTTCTTTAGCCGGTGCTGATAAAGCAGCTAACGCATTACTTGCACAATCAGGTGTAATCAGAGAATACTCTTTGAAAAACCTATTCTCAACAGCTAAAGTATTTGCTAACTGCCCTATTCCAAAAGGAAACAGAGTAGCAATCATTACTAACTCAGGTGGTCCTGGTATCATGGCAACTGACGCTATTTGCGAAAACGGCATGCAAATGGCTCCTATTACTGAAGATACTAAAGCTAAGCTAAGAAGCTTCTTACCTGCAGCTGCTTCAGTTAAAAATCCTATCGACATGATCGCATCAGCTCCAATTGAACACTATACACAAACTTTAGAAACAGTTATTGCTGATGAAAACGTTGATATGATTATGGTAATCTACTTACCATTCTTAGGCTTAAAAGACATTGATGTTGCAAAAGCATTGATGGAAATCAAAGCTAAAAACCCTCAAAAACCAATTATCGGTGTATTCATGACTACATCAAACTTCTTCACTACAATTTCTGAAATGGATGTTAATATGCCGTTCTTTATGTACGCAGAAGAAGCTGCTGAAGGTTTCTTGAGATTAGATCAACAAAGAAAATGGATTGAAAGACCGGCTGGCTCAATCCCAACATATAACGTAGATTACGACAAAGCTAAATCTATCATCGCTCAATCAATTAACGAAGGTAGAGATCAACTTACAACTCGTGAATCTATTGATGTATTAGATGCTTACGGTATCAGAGTTTGTAAATCAGGCTTTGCTACAACTGAAGATGAAGCTGTTGCAATCGCTAACTCAATCGATTATCCGGTTGTTATGAAGATGACTTCTAAAACAACTTCTCACAAAACTGATGTTGGTGGTGTAAGAGTTAACATTCAATCTGAAGCACAATTAAGAGCTGAATACCAAGATTTAATCGCTAAATTGACAGAAAGAGGATTAATCGACGGTCTTGAAGGCGTTATCATTCAAGAAATGGTTAAAGGTAACAGAGAAATGGTTTGCGGTATCGCAACTGACCCTCAATACGGACCAATGATGATGTTCGGCTTAGGTGGTGTATTCATTGAAGTTATGAAAGACGTAACATTCAGAATTGCTCCACTTACTGATATTGATGCTAAAGAAATGATTAAATCAGTTAAGGCATACAAATTGCTTGAAGGCGCAAGAGGTACTAAACCTGCTCAAATGGAACAAATCGAAGAAACATTATTGAGATTATCTCAACTTGTTAACGATTTCAAATTCATTGATGAGTTAGATATCAACCCATTGTTGATTTCTGAAAAAACAGGCGAAGGTATTGCAGTAGACGGACGTATCAAAGTAAGAATGTCTGAAGCTCAAGAAGCTCTTGGATATTGCTGCAAAGACGGCGTTTGCGCTTGTTCATTATAAGATAATGTCGGGTTAAAACCCGACCTATTAGCTTAAAACAAATAG
>JAFQNY010000163.1 GCA_017395765.1 bacterium | reverse complement strand
AATATTTTTATTCAGTTGATACTCTAGCAGAATTTGTGAGGTCAAAAATAGATGGCTAAATTCACAAAAGATGAGATTTTTGAAGAGTTAAAAACAATATTGATAGAAGAACTTGAGATTGCTGAAAGTTCTGTTAAAGGTGACGCTAATTTGTTTGAAGATTTGGATTTGGATAGCATTGATGCCGTTGATATTGCTGTTCGTATGCAAAAATTCACTAACAAAAAATTAACCCCTGAACAATTCAAAGAGATCAGAACTGTTGACGATGTAGTTGATGCTGTTTTCGAGTTATTGAATGAAAATGAGTAATAAAATAAAGGCAATTCTTCCTGTTTTAATAACGGTTTCAGTAATTGTGCTTTTTCATTATACTCAATGGTTTTTTGTTAAGTTTTATCCTGTTGCAGCTAATTTCTGTTTATTTATGATGTTTTTTGTTACATCTTTCCATAAAGAAACCATTATACAGCGTTTTGCAAAAGTTATTGAACCTGATATTAAGCCAAAAGCATTGGAGTATACCCGAAAACTTACATATATTTGGACAGGAATTACTTTTTTAAATTTTTTAATATCATTAGCTACAGTTTATATGCCTGAAAAAGTTTGGGCATTATATAATGGTTGTATTTCGTATATTTTAATAGGTTTAGTTTTTGCTATAGAATACGTTGTGAGAATTAATTTTAAGAGGAAACATGATTGTTGATTTTTTAGAATACTTTTATAGCGAAAAATATAATGATAAAATTTTGCTTAAAAAGTTAGGCAAAGATTATTCTGTGGCTGATATAAAAACACTTGTACGCTATAAGATGGATTTTATTAAAAATATTCAACAAAATGCTATTGGTTTGGATGCCGAAGATTGTTTTGAGTTTATAATAAATTTTTTGGCATGTGTTTTTAGTAATAAAAAAATATTATTAAATTATGATTGCAAGATAGATGAAAATGTTTTTTTCCTATCTAATCAAATTGGTAAAAATTTAGTTCCTATACAACAAATTAATCCAAATACTGTAATGATAACATTTTATACCTCTGGTAGTTCTGGAGATAAAAAACCTGTTATTAAAACTTTAAAGAATTTGATAAAAGAAGGTTTGGATTTGGCAGATGAGTTTGAGGAGATTAAGGGTAAAGAATTTGTTTCGACGACAACTTTAAATCATCTTTTTGGAATGACCTTTCATTTAATGTTGCCCTTAAATTCAGGGGGTGTTATTAATACTGATAGGATAAATTATCCTGAAAATATAAATAATGAGAATTTAGTTTTAGTTAGTAGTCCTTCTTTTTTGGATAAAATGGCAAAGTATTCTGAAATACCAAGATTGAAGCCAAATACGATTATTACTGCAGGAGCGAAGTTAAAAAAAGAAACTTTTGACTATGCATTAGGGATTTCAAAGAATGTTATTGAAATTTACGGTAGTACAGAAACTGGTGTAATTGCATTTCGAAAAAAATCTGAAGATAATTTGAAGCTGTTTAAAAATGTTCAGGTTATAATTCAAGAAGAGAGGGTTGAGGTTTCAACTCCATATTCGTATTGTCAAAACAATTTGATAAATGATAATATAGAAATTATAGCAGGTAGAGAAATGACGGTACTTGGACGCACTGATAGAGTTTTGAAAATTTTGGAAAAACGGATTTCGGCAGAAGAAATTGAACAAGCATTGTTAAAAAATGAATTTGTTCAAGATGTTTATTGTTTGAAACATTCAGAAAAATTAGCTTGTTTAGTTGCTCTTAATAAACAGGGCAATGATTTTGTTATATCTTCAGGGATTTCTGAATTGAAAAAAGTTTTGAAAACATTTTTAGCAGACAAGTTTGAAATAATTCCGCAAAAATGGAAGTTTATTGATGAAATACCTAAAAATTTAAATGGTAAAATTGACAAAGAAAAGATTGAAAATATATTTAATCTTAATTTGTCATTTCCATTAATTTTAAGTAGGAAATATGGTGAAAATTTTGCAATTGTTGATTTGTATTTTTATCGTCATTGTAATTTTTTCAAAGGACATTTTGAGAATTATCCGATACTTCCTGGTGTTGTTCAGTTATTTTTTGCAGGATATTTTGCAAAAGACGCTTTCGGTGTAAATTGTTCGTCAGGGCAGTTTCGTCGGATAAAATTTTCGAACTTAATAAGACCTGACAAAATTGTTACGTTGAAATTGGAATATAATAATCGTGGCGTATCATATTCTTATTATGATGATGTGAATACTTATTCTTCCGGTCAATTGCCAATTAGAAATTATTGGGAGGAGTAATGAACAAAATATCTTTTGAGACAAAATTAACTGTTCCATTTTGCGACTTAGATCCTTTGAATATTGTCTGGCATGGAAATTATTTAAAGTATCTTGAACTTGCTCGTGGAGAATTTTTTGATTATTTAGGTTATGGCTATTTGGCTATGCACGAAGATGAGGTTGCATTCCCAATTGCTAAGATGGATTTGAAGTTTATTGAACCTGCAACTTTGCATCAAAAAATTGTGGTGAAATGTACATTGGAAGAAATTGAGCCTGCGTTGATTATAAAATATGAAATTAGAGATGAACAGTCTGACAGAAAATTATTCAAAGCTAGTTCTATGCAAATGTGCGTAGATTTGAGAACAAAAACTACGCTTTACAAAGCTCCTGATAAATTATTAAAAGCAATAGGAAAATTTGATGTTTAGAAAGTTTTTTTATTTAGTTTTATTTATGTTAATTTTCTCGTCAATGACTTTGGCGAGTGTGTTTTAACATCCGAAAAGTTTAGTGGAAATTGTTCCTAATTTGCCGGAGTTGGGTGATATAAAATGTAAATTTGAACAAGAAAAATCTATGCCAAATTCAAATCTTGTAATAAAGTCTTCTGGTGAGTTTTTCTTTCTAAAAGAAAAAGGTGTTGTTTTTAAGACTACTTTCCCGATAGAGAGTGTT
>JAFQNY010000012.1 GCA_017395765.1 bacterium | reverse complement strand
GCTAATGAACCAATCAAACCAGCGTTTGGACCTTCTGGAGTTTCTACCGGACAAATACGTCCATAGTGAGAAGGGTGGATGTCACGAACTGCAAAGCCAGCTCTTTCTCTTTGTAAACCGCCAGGTCCAAGAGCTGAAACACGTCTTTTGTGAGTTAACTCAGCTAGTGGGTTAATTTGGTCCATGAACTGTGATAACTGAGAAGAACCGAAGAACTCTTTCAAAGAAGCAACTAGCGGTTTTGTATTCAACAAGTTCAATGGAGTTAATGTCTCAGAATCTTGAAGAGTCATTCTTTCTTTAACGATTCTTTCGATTCTTGATAAACCTACTCTGAATTGGTTTTGAAGAAGTTCGCCAACTGAACGAATTCTTCTGTTTCCTAAATGGTCAATATCATCCAAAGAACCTTCATCATAAGTTAGGTTGATTAAGTATTCAATTGAAGCAATGATATCTTCTCTTGTAAGAGTTCTTACGTTATTAGGAATATTTAAATTTAATTTTTTATTTAATTTATAACGACCTACACGACCAATGTCATACTTTTTATCATCAAAGAATCTTGATTCAAGAATTTGACGACCGCCTTGAGCAGAAGCAGGATCCCCCGGACGTAGTTTTTTGTATAAATCAATTAAAGCATCATCTGTAGTTTCAGTTGTATCTTTATCCAAAGTCTTTTTCAAGAACTCAAAGTGAGTAAATAAAGATTCCATTTCAGAAACTGTAATACCCATAGCTTTCAATAATGTTGTAGCTAAGATTTTTCTGTTTTTATCAATCTTAACGTAAATTAAGTCGTTAGAATCAGTTTCAATTTTCAACCATGCACCTCTGTTAGGAATCATAGTTGCGTTATATAATCTCTTACCGGTTGGAGAAACTTCTCTTTTGAAGTAAACACCTGGAGATCTAACAATTTGAGAAACGATAACACGCTCTGCACCGTTAACAATGAAAGTACCTTTATCAGTCATTGTCGGAATATCACCAATGTAAACTTCTTGTTCTTTGATTTCACCACTGTCACGGTTAACTAATCTAACCATTACACGAAGTTGTTTTGCATAAGTTGTATCATGGATACGAGCTTCTTCAACTGTGTATTTTGCATTATCAAACGTGTAATTTGGTAAAAAATGTAGTTCTAACCTTCCTGTATAATCTTTTACAGGAGAAAAAGCCAATAACTCTTCTTTTAACCCTTCTTTTAAAAACCATTCAAATGATTTTTTTTGCACGTCAATTAAATCTGGTAAATCGTCCAAACGTGTATTTGGAATACCCATTGGCGTTACTCTTTTCGCATATTTTGTCGACATTAATTCACCTCATCTATTCTAATGATGTACGCACTATATAAACTTTTTATATTATTTCTACTTGTATTTCGGACATAATAATCCCATGTACATGTTCGCATGTTATACAATCGTACACCATCAAAAAAGTGAGTCAAGTTAATAAGGGTATAACTTACAATTTTTCAAGAGGTTTCGTTACAAAAATTTACAATTGTTTTTTAATAAAAAAAGGATTTGAAATTTTTCAAACCCTTTTTATTCAATAGAGGAATTAAACTAACCGAATATTTGCTTTGCAATATTAACCAATGCATCAAAATCATAACCGGTTGTTTTATTGGAATACTGATTTGTTTTCTCATCATTATGAATAGATACATTGTGTTCATTATAAGTTACTTCCGGATAATCGTAAGTATTACCGTTAGCAGTGTTAGTTTCATTTTGTTCAGTATTAATAATGATGGAAACAATTTTATTCAACGGACCACGCCTAATCTTAACAGACATACCGTTATAATTTACAGTTTCAACATTTCCATTTTTTTGAATTTCAGGTTTTGGATCCAAATGAGCGACTTCTATTAACAATTTATTTGCTGAATTTATTTTTTCTTGTAAAGGCTCTTTTTTGGAATTTGCATCAGCAATTTGTTCATCATGCTCTGAAATAATTCTATTTGAATAATTAATAATAGCATTATTAATATCTTCTGTAGAAATTGATTCTAACTCCGCATTATTAATACCAACATATTTTAACGTTGATTTTAAATATTCTTTAGCAGTCTCTTCGCCAAATTTTTCAAATAAATCATTAACAAAATCAGGATACTCTTTTAAAAGATAAGGCAAAGATTCTTTTGTTATGTTTTGTAAAAAATCAGCTAAATAAAGTTTTTCAGCAGGGACATCTTTTAAAGATTTTAATTTCATAGCCATATATTTAGCATTAGATTGTGCTTTAGAAATATTGTCAGGTATAATAGTCGGCAATGAAAAGTCGATTGATTCAAAGTCTTGTTTTTTTCGTGACTCAATATTTGCATTTTTACTTTCTTCTTGAGCAGCATGGGGTGCTTCAACATCAATTTCAGCCTGTTGTTTTTGAACTTCAAAATCAGTACCTAATTTATTATTAACTAAAGTGAGTATATCAGACCAAATATTAGATAAGTCAAAAGCATCACCAACATTCAAAAGTCCACCATTAGCACTTTTCAACGACCATTCTCGGGTTTTTCCGTCAGCAGATTTAACTTCCGCATTTTCAACCAATTGTAAAACTTTAAACCAAACACTACCTAATTTTATTTCTTGTTCCCGAGATAAACCAATCTCTTTACTTATAGCTTGAGAAAGCCCTTGATTTTTATCAATACTAAATTTACCGCTATTTCTGATACCGTCTGTCATAGTGCACTCCTAAAACTTTTTAAACTTACTTATGCATTATGTTCTAACGGCACATTTTTATAATAACTTTAATTATTAAAAGAAATTGTTACATTATTTAACAAAAAGCTTTTTATTTTTGAATAATCATAAACGATTTTAAAGCTCTACCTGTATCACCTGATTCTTGAGTTGAAACAACATTTATATTTTTATAATTCATTGAAGTTGAACTTCCGCCATCAAAAGCCATAGCACTATCCAATCCGTATTTAGCACACAAATCTCTCGCTTCATATATGTCCATCGGATGTTCATTTGTTACAACAAAAACATGAATTTCTTGTTCACCTTTCGGTAAAGATTTTAAACCGATTAGAGTTCTTGGGGTTTTATGTAATACAGAAGCTGATTCTCTTATAACATTACCATCAGCATCTTTTACAATGAAAAACTCTTCCTCAAGCCTTAATTGCGGTAACAATTGCGGCCCACCTTGTGCAGATGTTTTTACCGAACATAAGAAATCTATTTTTGAGTTATGCGGAGCAATTTCATATTTAATTTTACTGTCACAATCTAAAACACGAAACTCAGATCTGTTTATAATTTTTTTTAAATTTTTACGTAAAACAGGATTTTGTGTTAAATTTTCATTAAACAAAGGATCTTCTACTGTTTGATAATCATAAACAATATATGAAATAGATTTTTGATTTTTTGGATCAAAAAAGCCTGTATTTATTGTAAACTTTGAACCTGCAGTATTATGAGCTTCTTTATTAGTAATTAAATTTGATTTTGATACAAATTTAAGTTGTTTTTTTATCTTATCACCTTTTAATATTGCATGATAAATTCCATCTTCATATGTAACATTTATATTGGCATAAGCCGGTAAAAATAACATTGATAAAACGATTAAAACTATTTTTTTCATATTACAAGTCCTTTGATTTATAAAATGCTACTATACACGCAAAGAAGGCTAACGGAGGGAATATTGCCGTTACAAACGGATGTAAGACACCTTTTTCGGCTAACAGATCAAAAAATGGTAAGGTTATATAATAACCAAAAATACAACCTATAGCAATAGTAAAGCCGATTAACCGTTGTTCTCTCGGTTTTGAAAAACCTAATAAACACCCCATTATTGCCAACAATACGCAGACAAACGGATGAAAAAATCTTTGTAAATATTTATTCAACATTAATCTATAATCTTCATCCATATTTTCTTTTTTTAATAATTCAACATAATTTTTTAAATCATTGTTGTTAATTTCTCTATCCCTTTTTGTTGAATTAATCATAATTGTATAAGCATTAACCGCCGGTTCACCATCTAAAATATTTAAAGTATCTATTTTTTTTATACTGCTAAAAATACCTTCTTCATTAATATCATAAGAAGTTATGTCTTTCAGTTTCCAACATGGATCTCCGTTTTCATTAACACTCTTCTCACCACTTTCCGCAACCATAACATTTTCTAAACCATGTAAATCATCAAAAATTTGTTCAGAAAAATCCATTACGATTATGTCAGACATTTTTCCATTAAGAAACTTTGATACAACGACAGCTTCTTTGGGATTATTTTTTTCATCTTTTTGGGTGTAAATATATTGAGTCAACATTTTACTGCCTTTTATTTCTTGAAGTTTCATACAAGAATAAGGAATAAGCTTGTCATATGTAACGAAACATAAATAAGTAACAATAAAGCTCAAAATCAACAAAGGTCTTAAGATTCGGGGAAAAGACATCCCAACGGCTCTAAAAATTGTCAGCTCAGAATCTTTACTTAATTTATCAAACGTAAAAAGTGAACCCAACAATAATCCTACAGGAAACGCTTTACCCAATATTTTAGGAATTTCATAGAACAAAATTAAAGCTCCGGTTTTTGCGGAAATATCACCGGACAAAACTTTCTTGATTGTATTCAAGAGCATTTCAGGAGCAATCCAAACTATTGTAAACAATAGTATCGCAACAATTGTTGTTACTAAAACCTGTTGAAAAATATATCTGTCATATACAGTAAAGAATTTCTTCATACTATAATTGAAAATCCTTTCCTAAATAAAACTCTTTTGCTACAGGGTCATTTGCTACGTCTATACTCTTACCTTGAATTTTAATTTTTCCGTCAAAAATAACATATGCTCTGTCTGTAATTGATAATGTTGCTTTAGGATTATGGTCTGTGATTAGTACCCCTAATCCTTTTTCTTCGGAGATTTTTCTTATGTTATCTTTAATTTCACCAATTGCAATCGGGTCAATACCCGCAAAAGGTTCATCTAGCAACATAAAATCAGGACTTGCAGCTAGAGCTCTTGCAATCTCAACTCTACGTCTTTCTCCGCCGGATAAAGCAACCGCAGGATATTTCCTTAATCTCGCAACCCCAAACTCTTCAAGAAGTTCTTCAAGCTTATGTTTTTTCTCATCCACAGTTAATTTATCATTCATTTCTAAAACTAATTTAATATTCTCTTCAACTGTAAGTTTTCTAAAAATTGAATTTTCTTGAGGTAAATACCCTATACCGGCTTTTGCACGTAAATTCATCGGCCAATTTGTAATTTCATTTCCGTCAATAAAAACTTGACCGGAATTTGGTTTCACCAAACCTACTATCATATAAAATGTTGTAGTTTTACCGGCACCATTAGGACCTAAAAGACAAACTACCTCACCTTTATCAATATAAAAAGAGTTGTCGTTAACAACAGATCTGTCACCATATATTTTTACAAGATTTTTAGCTTCAATCCTCATAATTAAAAATAATCCCTTTTTACAATACTCTCTAAATACATAATATAACAAAGATGAAATGATTAAAAATATATATAAAAATGAATTGTAAACTTTTGTAACATAAATTTAAAGAAAAAGGCAATTTTACAAAACAAAAAAACTTTATATATATGTAAGGTTAAAAGGTTAAATTTTGTAGGAGGTCGTTATGGCACCAGGCTATGACATATCGCAAATAGGATACAACCCACTGGGGACAGCTGGATTAGGATTATCCGGAACATATGCGAACTATGATAACTATATGCCATCATACTACGGAATGGGCATGGGAATAGGAACCGGCATGGGCTATGGAATGGGAATGGACCAGTCTATTTGGAACGCTAATGCAATGGGAATGAATCCAATGATGATGGGCTATTACAATCCTGCATATATGGCTCAGTTACAACAGCAAGTTGAAGCTTCACAAGCACAACATGCGGGAAACATGCATACAGTTGTTTTAGGTAATGAAGTTCAAGCTCATAAAATAACAGATTCTGCATTTGTACAAAAAGTACTACATAATGCGAGCGTACAACAAGGGGTACAAAACTTGTACCAAAAAGTACAAGAAGGAGACCATGACGGTGTATGCAACCAAATGGATAAACTAAAACGCTATATTTATGATACATACAGAGAAGAATTGCTTGCAATCGGTTCAAAAAACCCGGCAGTTGATGCGACTGAATTAATTGAAATAATTTATTCTAATATAGCGGAAGCTAATAGCGGTAAAGCTTCAAACCTTAGAGATGATATTATCCAACACGGTGAAAACGCATTCGCAAACGGATTCTATCAATCATTAAAAGAAGGTCACCATGAAAGATATACCGCAGAAACACTTAATGAATGTTTCGGTTTAGATATCGATAACAAAGAACATCAAGATAAATACCAAGCTGCGGGAAAAGTAGTCGGCGGCGGAGTAAACATCCTTAAAAAAGGTGCATATGGCGCAGTCGGAGGTGCAGCTTTATATACACTTGGCGGCGGAACCTTGAGTTTAATCAAAAAAGCTTTTGGCGGAAAACTGATAAAATTCAGCGGTTGACGATTAGCTCAATACGCAGTAGGATCTGCAATACTAACTGCAATAGCAGATTGTTTATGGAAATTCACGGATACCTCTGCTGCATAAAAAATTTTCTCCCAGACCATTTAACCAAAACAAAAGCCGAATTTTATCAAATTCGGCTTTTTTAATAAAAAAAATATCTTGACAATAAATATTGATATTCTATTATATATAAGTAACCCGTTGGGACGTCGCCAAGTGGT
>JAFQNY010000011.1 GCA_017395765.1 bacterium | reverse complement strand
TGTTACCACTGGTCTGCACCTCTGTAGCCATCGCCATTCCAACCATCAGCAGGGCAGACACCATCATACAAATTCTCTTCATACTTTGATTGAGCAAAGGTTGAATTTATTAAAGTTTGAAGACCTCAAAGCTTATAAGATGTTATTGGCAATGTCAGTCTTGGGTTGTAAGTTTTATCCGGCAATATTGGAAACTATTGATAATAATTCAATTGCGGAGTTTGAACAATGTGTGGAAAGCCTTGTTAACAAAGGTTATATAACACAATTAAATAATTTAACATTTGAATTTAAAACTCTCGAGATTTGGAAAATTATCGTTTCTATTGTAAAAACTGATGAATATTTTGAAGAAGTATTGAATAATATGTATGAAATAATTTCTGCATATAAACAATCTTCTTTGGGACTATTGGCTTATATTGTTCAAAAATTAAATAATCACGATCAAGCATTTGAGGTTTGGACATTATTAATGAAACATGCTTCTTATATTGGAGATGTCGGTTTATATATTATTGCTCAAAAACAGGCTTTAAGATTGATTGAAAATAAGAACTCTGATTTTTATAATAAAATTAAATTTAATATAAATTCAAGGGTGGGTAAGCTTCTTGAACCGATTGACCATACGTCGGCTTTTGACTATTTGCAAAATGCAATTATGATGTTGGGTGATGATTCCGTAGAAGAATCTATTGAGTTATTGGGTTATCTTGCCTCATGTTCAATGAAATCAGGTAACTATTGGGGCGTAATAGAATGTTCTGAAAATGTATTAAATAAAATTCCTGATGCAATGTCTTTTGAAAAAGTTTTAGTAAAAACACGTTTGGTAAAACCTTTGTTATGTCTTGGAAATTGTGGGCAATTAATCAATTTGGTTGAAACAGAAATTTTGCCGCATTTAGAAAAGGTTTTAGCAAAAGGGCGAAATCTTTCAATTATTAGCATAGATGAGTTATATGAAACTTGGCTGAGTGTTTATTTCTGTTTGGCTGAGGCTTTGATATATCAAGGTGATAACAGGGCTTTTGAGGTTTTAAAGACAATATATGAAATATTAGAGAAAAATTCTGATTCTGACAGAACAAAAGTATGTAGAGCCAATATTTTGTTAGCACTGGCTAATACCATAAAGGGCGATTTAGCGCTTTCTACCAAGATATTAGATGATATTTTAAAAGAGTTTTCTATAGATAACTTGGATTCAGCGATGGTTTCTAAGTGGAATTTTGTTGATATATTGAATAAATTTTATGCAAAAAATTATTCGACTTTGTATACCGAGTTATTTAATGTCGCGGCATATGCAAATAATATTAATGATAATTTTACAAAAAATATTTTAAAAACATTGTTAGCAAAGATGTTTCAGGATAGTTCTCAGAATAAAAAAGCTCTTGAAATCTTGGAGGAACAAGTCGCTTATTTCGCCAAAGAAAAGGTTGCAACCGGAGTTCTATTGTCTTGGTATTTAATTGCAGAGATAAAATTAATAACAAGCGGCTCCCAGTTTGCATTAGATATTGCAACAAAGGCTCTTGATATCGCTCAAACCCCGAATATCAATAACTATTATTTTATTGCAATGTTTAATAAATTAATAGGTGAAATTTATTTAGCTAAGCAAGATTTTGAGTCTTCAAAAGTTTATTTTGAAAAAGCGATAGCAATTGCAAAACAGTTTGATTTGCAATATGTACTTTTAAAAACGTACTTGCAAGCGGCTAAATTATACCAAGAACTTGCGTTGCCAAAAACCGGTTCTCGAGGTTTGTATATTAAGCAAGCTATTAAAATGTTCCAATTGGCTAAAAATATTCCGGTTGTTGCTGAACAGGTCGTTTTTCAAAAAGAAATTAAAAAAGAATTGAATATTTTAACCTCTTTCTGTAAGCTTAACGGTATTATATTAAAGAAAGAATCTTAATATTATTCCTCAGAAGAAATGTTTGTCTCAACTTTTTTAAATTCTTCAAACGCTAAAGCTCTTTTTGTTAATTCTTCAATCGCCATTGGACCTGTTAATACATCCAATACTTCTCCGCTCATATCCAGAACTTTTAATCTTGGGATTTCGACGCCGCTTGGGGTTTTGAATCCCATAAGCATTATCGGTCCATAATCACCAAATCCGTCTTTGATTTCGAAGTAAACGTCTTTTAAGTTTTCATTTTTTAAACACGAAATCGCCACGTTATTGCAGGTTTTACGTTGCACCCAATCTTGAATAGTTGTTGTTTCATCCAATAGTTCTTCTAATTGAGCCTTTGATGCTCTAATATTTCTGAATAAAGGATCTCCTCCCTGTCCAATTGCGGTCGGGCCGGATTGTTGAGGAGCATGAATTCTGTAATTCGCCTCATCAATTATTTTCTGCTCTCCGTTTTCATTTGAGGATGATTCGTTTTTTTCAACATAAAATTCTTCTGACATTGTTTAACTCCTTATACAGGATATAACGGCATGATTTCTTAAAACTTTAATTATTCGAAGTTTTTTGTTACAAAAATTAACATGAAATTCTGAAAACTTTTTTACATCAAATGTTCTAAAAAAATGGTATAAAATTGATATTTGTGGTACAATTATTACTATAATGGAGCGGATAGTTGCTTAGTCTGTTTAAGATATATAGAAATTTATTAATAGTTTTAACAGTTGCACTTAGTGTATTCGGTGTGCAACTTTCTGCTGTTGCGGTTGATGATTTAACTGATAAAGAGTTAATGGAGGCTCCTTTGGAAGAGTTTGAGGAAAGTTCTTCCAATGCTTACATAAATGATATAGAAATTCTTGGTGCAAATATTATAAAACCTGATTATATCTTGAAAAAAATGACTTTAAAAAAAGGTGATTTATATGATAAAGATATCATGCAACAGGATTTAAAAACAATTTATCGTTTAGGATATTTTACCGAAAGAATGAAGGCTATTCCTGTCAAAAATTCTAACGGAACGATTTCTTTAAAAATAATTTTAGAAGAAAATATCCCTGTTACGGATTTTACTATTGAAGGTAATACGGTTGTATCTACAGAAGAATTAATGCAATATCTTTTACCGTTAAAAGGCAGACCGCAGAATATTTCTGCAATAAATTCAGCCATGGAGAAGATAAACCAGTGCTATTATTCAAAAGGTTATATCTTATCTAAAATCGACTCAATTTATGATGATCCGGACGGTACTTTGAATCTAAGTATTACTGAAGGTAAAATTAATAAAGTCTTAATAACAGGGAATGAAAAAACAAAAGAATATGTTATCGAACGTAATATTATGACTGAGCCGGGAACGGTTTATAATGAAAATATTGTTAAGCAAGATTTGGTTAGGTTATATTCAACTCAAGCATTTAAAGACGTAGATCGAACTATTGAAGTTTCAGAAGATGATCCTGATAAGTTTGATATAACAATTGAATTAAAAGAACAAAGAACTGCATCTGTTTCTGTCGGCGGAGGTCTTGATTCTGCAACAGGTGCGTTTGGATCGGTCGGGATTTCTGATAATAACTTTAGGGGTATGAACCAAAGAGTTTCTCTAACCGGATTGATTGGTTCAGGTATTTTGATGAGTGATTCTTCTATCAAAAGTCATATGAATTATCATGCAGAATTAAGTTTTTTTGAACCGCATTTTTTAAATGCTGATAACTCATTGATGAGTAAGATTTATTACAGAGATTTAGGTAGTTACCATATTCCACTAGCAATTGAACGTAGAATTGGTGTAGAAAGCACCGTTGCTCATCGTTTGAAATTCAATCCTAGATTATCAACAACATTAACTACCGGGATTGAACATATTCATTTGTCAGAAGGTGATTCAAATAGTATAAGTAAACTTTATAAACAACATGGCTTAAATATTGCTGACAGAGCAAATCAATTAGATGGCGGGTTGTTTTTGCGTATAGCTCCGGGTATTGCCTATGATTCCAGAGATACTCTTGTAAACCCTCGTCACGGGGCTCTTGTTTCTGCAAGATATGAGGAAGCTTTTGGGTTAGATGGGTTTGGTAAAACTAATGGTCGTTTAACCGGTATGGCGAAAAAATATATACCTGTAGCGAAAAAGTCTTCTTTAACATTTACTGGACGAGGCGGTTTGAAAGTTCATGGTTCAGAAATGCCTGAAATTATGGCTTATAGGCTAGGTGGTCCTTACACAATAAGAGGTTACAGAGTAAACGGTGTCGGTACAGGTACTTCATTTATAATGGGTTCTGCTGAGTTAGCAACTCCTATACCTTTTGTTGACAGATTAAAAATTAATTTCTTACATAATTTGAGATTAACATTCTGGGTTGATGCAGGTAAAGTGTTTAATCCGACAATTTCAAGTACTTTGTATGACAGACCTATCCATGCAATTACGGCAGGTATGGGGTTGAAGATAAATATACCGGGGGTCGGTCCGTTGTCTATAGATTACGGTTTCCCTATTACAAATCCGGGGCCAAATGGGTCTGAACACGGTTATTTCACCTTTGGTGTAGGCGACATGATGTATTAATTATATTATTAAATATTAGGAGGTTTATTATGAAAAAATTAAAGTTAGCTATTATAATGTTAGGGTTGGTAGCTATGACCGGAGTTGCTAATGCTGCTGGCGTTGGTTATATCGATTATGTAAAGGTTTTAGATAATTATGAGTTTGCTAAAAAAGCAACAAAAGAAGTTGATGCTAAAGGTTTAGAAATGCAACAATACTTAGTTGATAAAGAAAAAGAGTATAAAGCATTAGATACTCCTTTGAAAAAACAAACTTTCGAACAAAGAACTGCACAAGAATTTAAAGCAAAAGAACAAGCATATATTGCATTAAAAGCTAAGAGAGAACAAGAAGTTTATACAAAAATAAGAGAAGCTGCTAAAGCTGTAATGGTTGAACAAAAATTAGATGCTATTATGGATCAAAGAGGTGTTTTTGTTGGTGGGCTTGATATTACTGATATGGTAATTAATAAATTGAAAGGTGCTAGATAATAATGAGAATTGTTGATCTTATCGAAAAGAAAAAACACGGAGAATGCTTGTCTAAAGACGAAATTCAGTTTTTTATTGATTCTGTAATGGATGGTACTGCGCCTGATTATCAGATTGCAGCTCTATTAATGGCTATTTATTTTAATAGCTTATCAGAAGAAGAAACTGCTAATTTAACAGAATCTATGATTAAATCAGGAGATGTTATAGATTTTGGGGCTTTAACTGATTCTATTGTAGATAAACATTCAACCGGCGGTGTAGGTGATAAGGTCACAATAACTCTAATCCCTTTGTTGGCGGCAGCGGGAGTTCCTGTTGCAAAATTATCCGGCAGAGGCTTGGGACATACCGGCGGAACTATTGATAAACTTGAGTCCATCCCCGGTTTTAATACTCAATTAAATATTGAAGATTTGATAAAACAAGTAAAAAAGATAAATGTTGCAATAGGAGCTCAAACTCAAAATTTAACTCCAGCAGACGGGAAATTGTACGCATTAAGGGATGTTACCGCAACTGTTGACAGTATGCCGTTAATAGCATCTTCAGTAGTTTCAAAAAAGATTGCTTCAGGTGCAAAAAATATTATTCTGGATGTTAAATACGGTTCAGGTGCTTTTATGAAAACTGCTGCTGATGCCGTAGAATTATCTAAATTAATGGTTAATATCGGTAAAATTTTAAATAAATCAATTACTGCTGTTATAACTTCAATGGAGGAGCCATTAGGACGAGCTGTCGGAAATTCTTTAGAAATAATAGAATCGATTGAGTTTTTAAAGGGTAATTTAAAATCCGGCGATATTGTTGAATTAACATACTCGTTTGCGACTTTGGCTCTTTTGCAGTTGGGTTTATATGACAATGAAACGGAAGCAAAAGAATTTTTAGTACATTTAGTAGAATCCGGTAAAGCTTTAGATAAATTTAGGGAATTAATATCTGAGCAAGGAGGGGATCCTAACGTAATTGATAATTATGATTTGTTTGAATTGCCGGCTCATAAGATAACTTGTGTATCTAAAAAAACAGGTTATATTCAAAAAATAGATGCTTTTAAAATTGCTTATGCGTGTAAGCTTTTAGGGGCTGGAAGAGAACGTAAAACTGACGCTATTGATTATAGTGTAGGAGTTTATTTAAATAAAAAAAGTGGCGAAGAAGTTTCTAAGGATGAAGTTTTATATACAATTTATTCAAATGATTCCGAGAAGACTAAACTGGCTCAAAAATATTGTGATGAGGCTTTTTTGATAGCAGATAATAAAGTTTCTCATGGTAGTATGATATATAAAATAGTAAAGGCTGTTGAAGATGAAGATGTATAACAAAAAAATGCAATATGTAATTAAGTCTGTACCTACAGATGATAAGCAAGCTTTGGAAGACTTATTAAATCAAATGTCTGATGAAGGTTGGGATTTATATACAATGCATGAGATTGAAACTGATTCTTCAATCGATTTTAATTGTATTTTTGCCAGAGAGCGTCAGGATGATGATAATACAAATTTAGACGATATTGTAAATATTACAAGTTTTAAATACCGTATGGAAAAGATGTTGGCTACTCCGACAAGTCCGTATGAATCTTGTAAAGAAATTCAATTGAAAATTTCTAATCAAAAAGAAAGAATTAAAAGAATAAAAGCTCAATTAGAGAGTGAAGCGTTATCCTTAGATGATAAGAATCGTTTAAATAGTCAAATGTCAGATGAATTACGTTTGTTGGATTCTTTGAAACAATCTTTGGTTAATGAAATTTCTCCGGACACAATGTATTCGAATATCAAAGAGGAAAAATTTACAGTTAATTTGTCTGAAGAGATTTTAGACTTAGTTTCAATGGATGTTAAAGACAATCTTTTGGCTCAAACAGTTAAAATCAGACAAGATTTAGCTGATAATTTAGGTTATGTAATTCCTCATATTCATTTTCATAACAGTGATGATTTGAATCAAAATGAATTTTCCATAAAAATTCATGATATTGAAGTTTTTAGAGGCTTGGTTTTCCCTGGGTTTACAGCTTATTACAAAGAAGATTTACGGGGTTACAAGATTTCTGATGATGATATAGCTGTTGTAGATGATTTGACCGGCAAAAAATTAATTTGGATAAAAGATGATAAAGTTAAAGATTTTTGGCAAAGAGGTTTATCTTCCGTTGAATATATAGGAAAAGCAATTGAAACTGTTTCAATTCAAGAAGTCTCTGATATTATGGATTACAATGATGTTAATAAATATGTAGAGATTGTCTTAGAAAATAATTCTTTTTTGGTTGATAATATTATCCCTGATTTTTTAACGGCTGCGGATTTAAAATATTTATTAACTTGTTTAATCAGGGAAAGAGTTTCTGTTAAAAATATTGTGTATTTATTTGAAAAAATAAATGATTATGCAAATGAACCAACTAAAGAAGATCTTCTAGATAAAGTCAGACTTGCGTTTTCGAAACTAATAATAAAAGATTTGGTCAAAGACGGAGAATTGAAGGTTATTGAGTTCGATGAGTTAACTCTTGATAAAGTCGATAGCTTCTTTAATTCTGATGAAGGAGAATCTATTATAAGGATTGATGCTAATGATGTTCAAGAAATAGCTGCTAAAATATTAAAGTTGGCTAAATCAAAGAAAATGGTAAATCCGGTTTTGGCTGTTCCGATGGATTTGCGTCATATGTGTTTTGTAATCCTTTCTGAATTTGTTCCGAATTTAACAGTTTTGGCTTGTGAAGAATTAATTAGTGATTGCAATATAAAATTTGTCGGAAAAGTATAATAACTAATAGACTTTACGGTTTGTTTGTAATAAAATTGTTTTGTTACATAGAGGAGTTTAGGAGTTGTGTTATGCTGCAAAAAACGGTTGATTTTATATTAGATAAAATACAAAAAGAATTAGGTTCGTTTGTGCCTGAAGTGGGAATAGTTTTAGGTTCCGGTTTGGGGGAATTGGCAGATGAACATTGTTCTTTAGCAATACCTTATTCTGAAATTCCCGGGTTTGAATCTTCCAATGTTGTAGGTCATAAGTCTCGTTTGGTCTTTGCCGATATAAACGGAAAAAATGTTGTTATGATGCAGGGACGTTTTCATTATTATGAAGGGCACTCTATTCAAAAAGTCGTTTTGCCTATAAAGGTTATGAAAAAATTGGGTGTAAAAACCGTGATTTTAACGAATGCAGCAGGTGGGGTAAATCCTGCATTTAATCCTTCTGACTTGATGATTATCACTGATCATATAAACCATATGAATGTAAATCCTCTAATTGGTCCGAATGATGATACTTTAGGTGTAAGATTTCCGGATATGAGTGAGGTTTATTCTTTGGATTTAGTTAATTTAGTTAAAAAGACTGCTTCAAAACTCGGTATTGATACTCAAGAAGGGGTTTATATGGCATTAACCGGTCCGTCTTATGAAACTCCTGCGGAGGTTAAAATGGCAAGAATTCTTGGCGCTGATGCCGTGGGTATGTCAACTGTGCCGGAAGCTATTGTAGCAAAATGGGCCGGTATGAATGTGATTGGCTTAAGTTGCATTTGTAATTCAGCAGCAGGAGTAAGTACTGTTGCCTTGGCCCATGACGATGTTATTAATGCTGCAAATATTGCAAAGGATAGATTTAAAGTTTTAGTAAAAGAAGTTGTGAAAAATATATAATGAGATTAGATAAATTTTTAAAGGTTTCAAGATTGATAAAGCGAAGAACTGTTGCAAATGCTGTTTCTGAAATGGGAAGAGTTTTGGTGAACGGCAACCTTGCTAAACCTGCGAAACAATTAAAAATAGGTGATGTTATAGAGATTGAATATTCAAATAGAGTTGAAAAAGTAGAAGTATTGCTTATTCCGACCGGTAATGTGAGTGTTCAGGAAGCGTCGTCATTGTATAAAATAATAGATTAGGGGTAAAATGCACGATATATTGGTAAATTTAAATAATTGGTTTCAATCAATGGGGCCTTTGGGGTTGGCAATAAACTCTTGTATAGAGAGTTTTTTCTTGTTACCGCCTCCTGATTTTTTGTTAATAGCAATGGATTTGGCGAATCCTAACAAAGCTCTGTTATATGCTTTAATTTGTACTTTAGCTTCTGCAATTGGTGGGTCAATCGGTTATGCTATTGGTTTTTGGGGCGGAAGACCTGCTTTTAGGTTTTTGTTTAAAAAGCATATGAGTAAGCTGGATTCTGTTGAAAAAATGTATAAAGAATATGGTTCTTTTGCAGTTTTCTTTTCAGCGTTTACACCTGTTCCATATAAAATTTTTACGATAGGTAGCGGTATCTTGCGAATGAATTTTTGGAAGTTTTTTTCAGTAAGTTTGCTAGGTAGAGGCTCTCGATTTTTTTTGGTAAGTTTAGTTTTGATGTTCTTTGGAGAAACTGTAAAAAAATATTTGGAACTTGTTATATTAGCTGTTACAATTTTAATAATAGTTTTCTGTGTTATTGTGTATAAAAAAGGAAAAAAGAAATTAAGGAGTGAAAAGTCTTCAAATGGCAGTGATTAATGAAAAATTTACGATAAATACTGAAGGGAATACTGATATAATTGATATAACAAAACACGTTCAAAATTGTGTTTATCAACATGCTTTAAAAGATGCTTTAGTAGTTGTTTCAATTCAAGGAAGTACCTCAGCTGTAACTACAATTGAGTATGAAAACGGTTTAGTCCAAGATTTAAAAGATGCATTAGAACGTATAGCTCCTACCGGAATGGATTATCATCATGATGAAATTTGGCATGACGGTAATGGTTATGCTCATGTAAGAGCAGCAATGGTTGGTAGTTCTGTTTCAATTGCATTGGTTGATGGATTATTGAATTTAGGTACATGGCAACAGGTTGTTCTTATCGACTTTGATAATAAACCTCGTTCAAGAAATGTTATTGTTCAGATTCTGCACTAGAATTTATTCCAAAAATTCTGCTAAAATATTATTGCTAAGAAGTATTCCATCCGTGGTAAGTTTGTACCCTGTATTTGTTTTGGTTAAATATTTTGGAGTGAATTTTGTTATAACTTGGCAATATTTATTTTCAAAATCAATATTGTATTGAGAGTTAATTTCGTTTATATTTAAGCCCTTGTTTTTTCTTAATCCTAAAAATATTTCTTCTTCAAGTTTTCTTGAATCGTTACTGAGTGAATGTTTTTATGAGTGTTTGGGTTTTTTAAGTATTCCTCAAAGGTTTCGTAATTTGAGTATCTAATTTCGTTTTCATAACCGTGAGCTGCAAGTCCAAAACCATAATAGTATTTGTTGTTCCAATAGTTTAGATTATGCCTTGATTCGTAACCTTTTTGAGCAAAATTGCTTATTTCATATTGTGTATAGCCTTTGGTTTCTAAGTAAGAAATAGTTTCTAAATATAAATCAGCTTGCTTGTCGTCATTCGGAAGATTTTGGGGTAAATTATTATAGAAAAAAGAATTTTCTTCTATTTTTAATCCATAAGTTGAAATATGTTGGATGTTTAATGAAGTTATAGTTTTCAAATCTTTTTTATAGTCATAGTTTTCGGGTAGTCCGTATATCAGGTCTAAGCTGATGTTGTTGAATCCTACATTTTGCGCCATTTCAACGGCTTTAATTGTCTGTTTTGAATTATGTCTTCTACCTATTATTTTTAAAATGTTATCGTCAAAGGTTTGCGCCCCCATGCTAATTCGATTAATTCCAATGTCATAGAGCTTTTTGAAATATTCTAATGTTGCATCTTCAGGATTTACTTCCAGTGTTATTTCGCAATCTTTATCGTAATTAAATTCTTTAATAAGTTTTGTTATTTTGTTAGGTTTTAATAAAGAAGGTGTTCCTCCCCCAATATAAAGAGTTTTGAGTTTCTCTTTGTTATAGCGAGATTTAATTTCTTTTATAAGCGCGTTAATATAGGAGTCAACTTTTTCTTCCTCGATATAAGATATGAATGAACAATATTTGCATTTAGATTTACAAAAGGGAATATGTATATAAGCACTTGTTGTCATATTATTCATCCAATTTTAAATAGCAAGTATCCCAACGTAAGTCAATATACTTAACTTTTTTGTTAACCATTTTAACTTGAGGTATAAGGGTAGGTAATCTGTTAATTTTTTCAAAAACAGAAGGGTTTATGCTTCCGATTCTAATACTTGTAGTCGGGATTTTTATATAAACATCTTTAGGATTTCTGTAATCTATGTATTCTACAGCTTCTCCTGTTTCGGTTTCAACTAGGTTTGCAAGTCTTTTAAAGTTGTTAACCTTAGCGGCATCCCAATTTCTGTAATCGTCCCCGC
>JAFQNY010000162.1 GCA_017395765.1 bacterium | reverse complement strand
TATATATCTTCAGTTTTAACATTAACCGCAGGCTCAGTTTTAGTTATGTGGCTTTCAGAGTTAATTACTGAAAAAGTAGGAAATGGTGGTTCTTTAATAATCTTTGTTGGTATATTAGCAGGAATCCCGCTTTATTCTTCAAAAACATCTGAATTAATAAAAGGAGAACCTACTCTAGCTTGGGGACTAATGCTATTATTAGCAATTTTCTTTGCTACAATGGTTTTCATCGTTATTATGCAAGAAGCAATAAGAAAAGTTATAATCGTAAATCCTAAAAGACAAGTAGGAAACAAGGTTTATGGCGGAGTTAATACTTTTATTCCGTTTAAACTTAATCCGGGTGGGGTAATGCCAATAATCTTTGCAGTGGCAATATTATTGTTCCCATCTACCGTCTTTAGCTTGTTAGAACAGGCTAGCTTGCCTGCAGGCGGGGTTCAAGAGGTTGTAATATTTTTGAAAAATTTATTCAGCCCAAGCGGTATAACTTATTACATTATCTATTTCTTAATGATTGTAGCGTTAACTTTCTTTTATGCATCAATTATGCCAAATATGCAACCAAAAGAAATTGCAGACAATCTAAAGAAATACGGTTCTTCAATTCCCGGCATTAAACCGGGCAAACCTACAGCTGAGGCATTAGACAAAATCCTTACAAAAACTACATTTATTGGAGCTTTTGGCTTGGGTATCATAGCTTTAGTACCTGCTTTTGCAAGTTATATTACTAAAATATCAACCTTGCAAGGGATTGGTGCTACATCTCTAATAATCATGGTTGGGGTTGCTTTGGATTTAATTAACCAGGTAAAAACACACTTGCTTGCAAGAAATTATGAATCATTCTTAAAAGAATAATTTGAATAGAATCTTATAAGCATACAAAGGATAGCTTCGGCTATCCTTTGTACTATTTATATATTAATGTTTACAGACTTCTGTTTTTGTAGTATTTTAAGACAATGGAAAAACCTTACAATGCTTATTCAGAGCACCTTAAACAAAAATTTGGAGTTAAAGTTTACAAGATTACCTTAGATGCAGGATTCTCTTGTCCTAACAGAGATGGATCTATATCTAAAAATGGTTGCATTTTTTGCGATGACGGGGGAAGTTTTTCACAAGCACATTCAAATTTACTCTCAATAGAAGAACAAGTGACGACAGGTGTTAAAACTCTGTCTGACAGGTTTAAAGCTCAAAAATTTATGTCGTATTTTCAGGCTTTTTCTAATACATATAAACCGGTTAATGAACTGGAAAAGATTTATTCCGCATCACTAAAGCACCCTGATATCGTCGGAATCTCCATTGGAACCCGTCCTGACTGTATTGATGAAGAGAAATTAAAATTAATAAATTCTTTCTCCCAAAATTACTATACTTGGATTGAATACGGGCTGCAAAGCGTCCACGATAAAACTTTATTAAAAATTAACAGAGGACACGATTATAAATGTTTTTTAGACGCTTATGAAAAAACTCGAAACCATCATGGCATAAACATTTGTTTGCACGTTATTTTAAACCTTTTTGAAACTCACGAAGAAATGATGGAAACGGCAAAAACAATAGCAAAATTAGAGCCTGATGGAGTCAAAATCCACATGCTTTGTGCGCTTGAAGGGACAAAAGTCGCAGAAATGTATAGAAACGGAGAATTAGAGTTTATGGATGAAGATAAGTATGTATCAACCGTATGTGATTTTTTGGAATATCTTCCACCTTCAACAACAATTCATCGGTTAGCAGGTAACGGTTTAAAATCAGAACTGGTCGCCCCAAGATGGATAGGGAAAAAATTAGATACACTAAACCGCATAGACAGAGAATTTGCAAAAAGAGGTTCAAAGCAAGGTAGCAAATTTAGTCTTTATTAATACTAAAATAAACATCTTTTAAGCGTTTTTTACTAATATGTGTGTATAACTGTGTTGTAGAGACATCACTATGACCTAAAAGCTCTTGAACAACTCTTAAATCCGCACCATTTTCCAATAAATGCGTCGCAAAACTATGCCTAAGAGTATGCGGTGAAATATTTTTATTTATTTCTTTTCCTTTTTTATGAATAATATTATAAATATCTTGTCTCGTTACATATCTTCCGGAATCATTAATTAAAAGTTTTTTCGTATTTAAGTTATATTTTTTCAATAAAAATATACGAAATGAATAATATTCTTGAAGAGCATCAATTGCTTTTTTCCCCATAGGAATAAGTCTTTCTTTAGAACCTTTCCCAAAACATCTGACATATTTTGAAGATAAATCAATATCATTAATTTTCAAATTAGTTAATTCTGAAACTCTTAAACCACAACTATAAAGCAATTCAATAACAACCCGTTCCAACACAGTTACATTTGAATGTAAGATTTCTTCTATATCACTCAACGAAATCACCTTTGGTAACTTCTTGGGGATTTTAGGTTGTTCAAGAGTAGATGCAGGATTCTTGTTTATAATATTGACGGCAGTAGCCCATTTAAAAAACCCTCGTAAAGAGGCAATCTTTCTTATGATACTTGTTGATGCTAATTTCGATTCCTTCAAATCTCTTATATATGTATTAATAGAAAATCTGTTAATCTCACTTATATTATCATTTTTTTCGGCAAAAGAATATAAATCACGTCGATAAGCATCTATAGTATTTTTAGCTAAACCCTTTTCAAGCTCTAAATATTCAAGATATTGTGAAATAATATCGTAAATAATGAACCTCCTATAGTCTTAAATATGCTTCTCTGATAATAAAATCTTCAAGCATTTTTTTATCAGATTCAGATAGATTTAAATCGTTTATCATAATACTAAATGCATATTTTTTACCGGACCTCGAAGTTACATAACCCGCAATAGAACTAATATCAGACAAAGTACCCGTTTTAGCTTTTAAATTATCTTTTATTGTTAACATTCTGTGAGTTAATGTCCCTTCACCGGGAGCAGGCAGACTCTCTAAAACTTTATTTGATTTATTAAGTACTAAAAAGTCAGTAATAAAATCCGCTGAAACCAAATTGTTTTTAGAAACTCCGCTTGCATCAGTAATCTTTATCCTCGAATTATCAAGTTTATTATTTACACAATAATCATTAAACATTTTTATACCACTTACATCGGTACCGGTTTCTAAATTACAATATTTTGCACCCGCTAGTTTAAAAAGAGTTTCTGAAACAAGATTATTACTGTTTTTCAAGATATCATTTATAGCAAACTTTATATCGTGTGAAATATGATTTTTCAATACATCGTCAGATTTTTTTACCGAAGGCATATAAGGATTTTTCATATAAATCCCTCTATCTTCAAACAATCTTGTTAATTGTACCTCAAAATATCTTTTTATATTTACATTTGGAATATAGACCGTTGTCGGTCTTGCAATGGTTCCGGACAACATAAGAGTATTTGGAGAAATTGAATTATCCCTACTAAGACTAATATCCGTTTTATCAGAGGTCACAACATTATTAAAAAACGCCATCGGATATTTACTAGGATTAATTATTTTAGCAAACTGACCGTTTGGCTCAGGGATAAGCGTCAATTTAATTAAATTTTTATCCAAATTATATGCCCCAAATCTTGGCATAAGAACATTTAAATCATCATCCCACTGCCAACCTTCTCCCCAAGTTTTTTTATCAAGAATTCTATCGTCAATATAAAAACTTTCTGTATCTTTTGAAACTTCACCTATGAGTTTTTTTAAATCTGAAGTTGTTAAATACGGATCACCAGCCAATTTTAGCAAATAGGAATTATCTTCTCTTAAATACAGTTCAGTATTAAAAGAATAATCCTCCCCGAGAGTTTCAACAATAACAGGGGTTGTAAGTAATTTTTGCACCGAAGCAGGATTCATCAGCATTTTTTCATTAAGTTCATAAACCGCTTTACCATTTGACGTATCCTTTATAGAAATAGCAATTGATTCAATATCAACTCCGGAATCATTTATTACGGTTGAGAAATCTCTTATATACTTCTTTGCTGAGACAGGAAGTGTTAGCATAAATAGTAATAGTATTAATATTATTTTTTTCATATTATAACAACCTCATAATTATCTTTTAAATCTTCTAATACTCGACACTTATCTCTAAAGTCATACATTTCATCAATATCTATATCAACATAAATAGCGCCTTCAACTTGATTTATTTCATTTAATATATCACCTTTATAATCTATAATCATTGAATGACCCAAATTTTTATCACCATTTTTTAACTCTCCGGTTTGAGTTAAAGCAACAAAATAGCATTGGTTTTCAACAGCCCTTGAGGTAGTCATTGTATCCCATGGGATTTTCTTTGTAGCTCCCCAAGCCGCTAAATTTACTAAAACATCGGCTCCGGCTTTTCTATAAGCTCTGTATATTTCAGGAAATCTTATATCATAACAAATTGTTAAACCTAATTTTATTCCGTCAAGACATACCATTATCGGGGTTTGACCTCCGGATACAAACTCTCCTTCATTACAACCGTAATAAGAATACAAATGGTTTTTTTGATAAGTACAGACTAAATCTCCATTTTTGTTGATAACAGGAGTAGTATTATAATAAATACCGTCATCAAACTTCAATATCATACTTCCGCCAATAATATTTACGGAATATTTTTTCGCTAAATTCTGTAACAGCGCTATAGCTTTGGAATTATTAATACTCTCGGCTGAATCAATAAAAGACGAACAATCCCATCCACAAGTCCATACTTCAGGTAAAAAAACAAAGTCAGCGGATTTTTGTCTAAGATTTTTATCTAATAATATTCTGACTTTTTCAATATTGTCATTTATCTTACCGATGACAGATCCCATTTGAATGGCAAGTAAAGTTATTTTTTTTCTTTTCTTCTCCATAATCCGAATTTATATACCTTCTCATACTCTTCAGGTATTCTTCTGTCTAATTCCTCTAAGCTTGCTTGAAGTTTAAGACGAGCTGCTTCATCAGACTCTTCATCTCCGTCAGCAGGAACATATATAGGCTCACCGTATAAATTTATCAATCGAACATCCAATATCGGCATTTTTAAACCGTCCCACGAAGGAAGCGTTACCCAATTAAAATTATTTGAATACCAACACATAGGCACGATAGGAACCCCTGCAAGTTTAGCTATTTTTATAACACCATTTTTAACTTTCTTAGCAGGTCCTCGAGGTCCGTCAACCATCATTGCACAGTTTTCACCACTTTTTAAAGCTTCAATCATTTGCATTGTAGCCTCTACTGCACCTTTTTTTCCTTTAGAACCTCTTATAATTTTAAACCCCATTCTTGAGATACCATGAGCAACAATATCTCCATCTTTTGACCGACTGATTAAAACATTTACATTAGGTTTATTTTGCAATCCATATATAGCACATTGATTAGCATGCCACATTGCATACAAACAAGGCTCTTTTCGAGGATTTTCAACCTCAACAATATGAGTAAAAAACTCCTGAACCCTAAAAAGCCCCCTTACCACTTCTGCTAAAACATTTACATTTTCTTTATTTAACAATCTAACCATAATTAAATTATACTATAAAGCTTTAAAATATGATATACTGATTTTATTAACAGGAGGAGTTATGAAGAAATTATTAATTACAATTTGTTTATTATTCATAAATCAAACTGCATTTGCTAACTATAACGATATTTATATAGCAGATATTCAATATGACTGGATAAATAAGGCTGAAGTAGAAAAAGAGTCTATTATTTCTGAAATTCGAGATATTATATTTGAAACTGAAGTAGTAAAACAAGAAGGTTTTAAAACTCAATTTAAAGATCGATTAAAAGATAAACTTTATAAAGAGCATTATTTAGCAGCTTCAGCCGGTTATAAAGAATATAAAGATTATAATATTTCCGCATTTTATTATAAAAAACAAAAGCATATATATATGTATGCAATTCAAGATAAAAAAGATTTTTCTAAAATCTATTATTACGATGCTCTGGGACACTTAAAATATATAGATTTCATCTACGGGGAATATCCGGATTATCCATATTATGCAATACAATACAGAATTTCCGGCAAACCGGTTTGTGCGACATATTATGTTTCAAAGGACACTCAATATTTGTTTGAACCGGATGAAACCTTTACCGGAGTTTGGTATAAACACAATTTATACAACAAAAAATCTAAAATCATTTTACAAAGGACCTCGTATTGATGAACAAATTGAACTTTTTAGCGGACTTATTAACAAAAAATAACTTAAAAATTTCAACAGTAGAGTCTTGTACAGGAGGTTTGTTAAGTTCAAAATTAACTGATATATCGGGCAGCTCAAATTTTATTACATTAAACTTAATTACATACTCAAACGAAGCTAAAAAAAAATTTTTAAACGTAACGGATAAAATTCTGAAAGAAAACGGAGCTGTTAGTGAAGAATGCGCTTTTCAAATGGCAAAAGGTTTATACGATTTAACAAAATCTGACATCTGCGTATCTACAACAGGTATAGCCGGACCTACCGGAGGTTCAACAGACAAACCTGTAGGATTAATGTATTCAACAATTTATTCCTTAGATAAATCTGCTACATATAAAATCCTAGTTAACCCAAACGAATCCCGAGTTGAAATAAAAAACTTATTTACCAATAAAGTTCTAGAAAATCTAATAGCTTTTATCCAAGATAAAACCTAGATTTCTAACATAAACGTAACCGGCCCGTCATTTATCAAAGCTACATCCATCATAGCTGCAAACTTTCCGGTTTCAACAGAAACATTAAGGTTCTTAACTTCATCAACAAACTTTAAATACAATTCGTTTGCAATTTCAGGATGAGCTGAATTATCAAAACTTGGACGAGTTCCTTTCTTACAATTTCCGCAAAGCGTAAATTGAGAGACTATAAGAATTTCTCCGCTAATATCCAATACAGATTTATTCATCTTATCATTTTCATCTGAAAATATTCTTAAATTAACAAGTTTTTTAGCAGCTTTTTCAATATGTTCTACAGTATCACCTTTTTCTATTCCGACAAAAGCTAATATACCTTGATTTATAGATGAATATAATTTGTTGTCAATTGTTACGGAAGCTTTTTTAACCCTTTGAATTAAAACTTTCATTTACCTTCCTCGCTAACTCTTTAACTTCTGAAATCCGTACTCTTGAATTTAATACAAACGATTTTATCTTATTTGCAAGATTTGTAATATTTTCAATACTAAATTGTTCTGTCATTTTTATTTCATAGTCAATGTCAATCCGATATTGCACAGAGATATAATCCCAAATTTTAGATTTTTGGGTCAATTCATCCGACAAATTCATATATATAACAGAAACTCTTTTTAAACTTTTTAACACTTCTGAAGAAAGATTTCTTGCTCTTTTTAAATTATTGAACAAATCTTTTAATGCAGATTCCTCTTCAGATAACAACTTAGATGCAACATCTAAATCTTTAAGAATCTCAGACAAGTTTGTTTGTATATTTTTCAAATCCGGTTTAAAATCTCCGGATATAACAGGTTTATCAATAGATTTACAATCACTCAAAGCTTCCTCTAAAGAAATATTTTTATAACCGTCAATCTGAGCACCTACCAACGAAGTATTAATATATTCTCTATCATTAAACTCTTGAACAAATTCTTCCAATGGTTTTACAAAAGTTGCATAAACAGACTCAGTAGGTATCATGTCACCATTAATACCTTTTACTAAGTGCAAAGAATTATTTAAATTCGTAAGCCTTCTTTTAGCGACAGAATCTCTGATATTTTTATCAGGGGAAGTTGATATTGCACTGGCAAATTTATCAAAATCTTTTGCCATAATCTCCCAACGATTAGTCTCCGGATTCACCCCACAAATCAAATCTTTATAAACAGAATCCTTACTGTAACATTGACCTTCAATATAAGCTAAATCTTGTCCAACCAAAATTATTTTAGAACACCCTAGCAACCTTGCACAATTTAATGCCGTATAAGAAACAGTTCCTTTTGACCAATATTCTTCAATATTTTCACCGCAGATTTCTCCCCATAAGTGGTTAATCGGCATATTTACAGAAATATGAGAAAGAACTTGTTTAAATTTAAAATTTCTCAAATCAGGGTTAGAATATGGTTCAGTGATAAAATAAACATCTGATAAGTCCAAACCTTCTACTTGCCTCGAAGAATTATATGTTTCAATTACAACAAGAAAATCAGGTTTAATATCATTGGCATAAAGAGTTTTTAGAGCAGTTCCTACCGTAAACAGGACATATTTATCTCTATTCTTTTTCAACATCTCAATATTTCTGTCTAAAGTCGGCCCTGCAGAAACAACAACAGCAGTTTTACCCTTTAAACAATCTTTATAATGCACTAAAGGTATTTCATTTTGTAAAAATGGAATATTATTCATTAGCATTAACAATGCCGGATATAATTTTTCTTTTGTGTATTTTAAATCTAAAGAAAAAGACCCTATTAAATTTTGTAATTTTAATACTAAAGAATCAAAACCTTGTGGATCAAAACCTCTTTGAGAAGGTAACGAAATCAATTGAGGAGTAGTTTTAGTTGCTGAATGTGAATAAATAACACTCGAAGCCTCGTCAAAATTATCTGTTATATAAACATTGTCTTTTAATATATCAGCTGAAAAGTCAACTAAAGTAAAAGAAATCCACAATATATTCAAATCCGGTTCATATAGTATTACCGTACCTTTTGAATTCAAAGATATAAGCTGAAACAAATAACCTAAGCCTAAACCGTAAACGAAATGTATCGAAGTTGGAACATTTACGATTTGCTTAAAAATATTCTGAGCCTCTAATAACGGATTTTGAGAATCATGAATTAATTTATTCTTGTATTGTAAATTATAATTTCCGTTCTGGTTTACTAAAGTTGCTAACTCCAAAGGAACATATTTTTCCAATTTCATTGCAAGATTTTGATTTTTTTTTGCAAGTGCTGATAAATTTTTATAAAAAAGATTATTCATTTATCTTACCTTTTAATTGTCCGCACGCTGCATCTATATCAGCGCCTCTTTCAAGTCTGACTGTAACTTTTTTACCGGAATGTTCCAACAAATACTTAAATCTCATAATATCATTATTAGTAGATTTTTTATATTTAGTGTCATTCACATTGTTATAAGGAATAAGATTAATATTGCATTTTAAATCCTTTAATAAATAAGCTAATTCTTTCGCAACTTCAGGCGTATCATTGAATCCGTGAATTAAAATATACTCAACGGTAATCCTTCTGCCTGTTTTTTCAACATATGCCAAGAGAGCTTGTTTTAACTCATCAATCGAATACTTGTTTTCAATCGGCATTAATTCTGCTCTCAGTTTATGGTTTGGAGCATGTAATGAAATTGCTAAAGTTGATTGCAACTCAGATTCCGCTAACTCATAGATTTTAGGAACGATACCGCTTGTCGAAATTGTTATTCTTCTTGCTCCTATTTGAAAATCATCATTAAAAATTTCTAACGCTTTTAATACATTATTTAGATTCAATAATGGTTCACCTTGTCCCATAAAAACAACATTAGTAACCTTTAGTCCTGTATCTCGCTGGATAGTTAATACTTGTTCTATTATTTCTTGATAAGTCAAGTTTCTAATAAAACCACGTTTTCCTGTTGCACAAAAAGAACAATTAACAGCACAACCAACCTGAGAACTTACACACGCAGTTAAATTTGCACGATTATCAAACCTCATCAAAACGGTTTCTACACATTCACCATCAGGATATTCAATTAAATATTTAATTGTACCGTCAGAACTGACTTGTTTAACCTTAATTTTTGTATTTGTAACAACAGCTTTTTCTTTTAAAGTTTCTCTAAAATCTTTAGACAAATTTGTCATTTCATCAACAGAGGAAACCGATTTAAAATAAATCCAATTGTGTATCTGTTTAGCACGAAATTTTGTCGCACCCAGTTCATCCATCAAATTTTCTAATTCTTCTAATTTCAAGCCAGCTAATGTTAACATGTTTAACCCAATCTTGTCTTATAAAATTCTATAATATCAGTTTTTGCTTTTAATAACATTGCATTTTTAGAAACAGCTTTCTTCCACTCGTTAAAACTACAGGTTGAAGGTAACAATTTTAGTGGATTATGCGGAAAATTCTTACATATATCAGGTCTGTTTTCATAATCCGAACACATATTATTTTGCAATTTAGGACAATAATAGTAATAAATTTTTTGGTCCTCGACAGTTTCGTTTAAAAGTTCAAAATATTCAGGATTAGCAGCTTTTGCCTCTTCTTCATTTTCATAAGGACGAAAGACTGAGACAAAATCTCTTGAAAATTTGTCACCTCTCATTGCACGTTGTTTTAATTGCTCATAAGAATATTCACTAACTGCCAAACGACAACAATTACCACACCTAATACATTCATAATTATTCTTGCCGTCCATAATCATCTTGTAAGTATTTTTTAGCTTTTGTTTGTAATCTCCGGCTAAAAAGGTTAAAACCTGCATCTGCCAATCTCTGTATTTACAACCGACAGGATAATCCGTAAAAATATCTTTTTTCTCTATATTGCATTTCAAATTACACAACGTACAAGGATTTTCCGGCTTAAATTTATCAATTTCACGACGAATACTCTCTGCAGCCTCTATAAAAATTTGCTCGTAATTGTCCTTCAAATTATCATATTGCTCGTTTAACGGAGTATTATTACTTGTTACGCCTGTATTAAAAAAGTTTTGCATACTAATTATAGTAACATAAATT
>JAFQNY010000161.1 GCA_017395765.1 bacterium | reverse complement strand
TTTTGAAAAAAATGTTTGATATATTTTTACATTTAATTTTGGATTTATATCTTTCAATCGACCGGCAAGAACTTCTGTCTTTGCTAAGCCTAATGTTGAATTTAAAGCTATAATTTGCCGATTAATATTTGTTACATTTATTGTATCAGAATCTATTAAATCAATTGAACCGACTCCACATCTCACTAAAGCTTCAGCACAATAACTTCCGACACCGCCGAGACCAAAAACTGCAACTCTTGAGTTTTGTAATATATCAACAGAGTCTTTACCCAACAAACTAATCGTACGTGTTAAAAAATTTTCCATATATACAAGAATACTACAAATATGCTATACTTGACTAAACGGAGAATAACAATGCTTAACAATTTTTTTATAGGTCTTTACTCAGATTTTTTTGCATATTACGCAATTTTTACACCAATTTTTATAATAACCGCAGTATGTATGCTTATATCTGCAACTAAAACAATTAAACTATCAAAAAAAAGATTTAAAATTTCTACAATCATCATAGGGATTATTTCACTTATAGTGTTACAACAAACACTTCCTTACATTTATCAAAGAAAAGCCTTGACTGCAAAGAAATCCTCCGCCGTGATTAATAATTACAAACGTGCAATTTCAACATCTCCATACAAGGCTCAAAAAGCAATGATACAAATAGATTTAGGGAGTTATTACTATAGAGAGCAAAAACCAGAGCTTGCACTCGATACATTTGATAAAGTTTACAAATATTTTAAAACATACAACATTGAAAATTACGGAATTGTTGTTGCAAAAATTCATTTGCGTCAACAGAATTTTGAAAAAGCTATCGAAGTTCTCAAAGAAATGGATAAAAAAGATTTGCTTGCCATTGCATATATCATTAATGAAGATTTTGATAAGGCTCTTACTACAGTAAATGAAATTCTTACAAAATCCGAAAACGCTGACGCCTATATTAAACGAGCAACAATTTACTTAAATATGAACAAACAAGACTTAGCGAAATCAGACTATTTTAAAGCGATTGCTTTAAATGAATCAAACCGAGCAAAATATATCGAAATCTTGAAAAATTACAAAAACTATTATAAAACACAGTATGCAAATCCTTTTAAAGAAGAATAAGGACTTGATATCTGTACATTTTTTTCGTAGTATTATAAAGGACTGTCTAAGTAACAGGTATATCAGAAGGGGATAATTATGAGTGGACATTCAAAATGGTCAACCATTAAACATAAAAAAGCAAAAACAGACTCCTTAAGAGCTGCTGAATTTCAAAAGTTTTCAAGAGAAATTATTGTAGCTTCTAAACTTGGGGGAGGAGATCCTGCAGGTAATTTCAGATTAAGAACAGCTATAGAAAAAGCGAAGGCTGCAGGGTTACCAAATGATAATATAAAAAGAGCTATTGAAAAAGGTTGCGGAGCAGGCTCAACTGAAAATTATGAAGAAATGATTTATGAAGGATACGCTGCTGGAGGAGTTGCCGTCGTTATAGAAGCAATGACAGATAATAAAAACCGTACTGCAGGAGATGTAAGAAGTTATTTCTCAAAATATAACGGAAACTTAGGAGAAACCGGCTGTGTAGGTTGGATGTTTGACAAAAAAGGTTGTATTACATTCAATGCTGACGATATTGATTTTGACAAATTATTCGAAGCTTCGATAAATCTCGATGCCGAAGATATTATTGAAGAAGAAGGTGAATACAAAGTTTACACCTCAGTACCGAATCTTCAAACCGTTGCAGAGGGGCTTGAAAAAGAAGGATTCAAATCCGTAACAGCAGAATTTACAAGAGTTCCACAAAATACAATCGAAGTTACAGATGAAAAAACTGCTCAAAACATTATGAGATTATTGGCTCGTTTAGAAGAACACGACGATGTTCAAAATGTTTATGCAAACTTCGACATTGATGATGTATTAATGGAAAAATTAGACATATAAGTATATATTGAGGAGGAAATTTTATTATGATGAACATGATGAATATGATGAAACAAGCTCAAACAATTCAAAAAAGATTGAAAGATGCTCAAGAAGAACTTAATAAAATGGATATAGCAGGAGAAGCTGCTAACGGAACAGTTAAAGTTATATGTGACGGAAAAGGCTTATTCAAATCTATTAAACTTTCTGCAGAGGCTATCAACCCTGAAAATCCTTCATCAGTTTCAGAAGATACTATTGAAATGCTGGAAGATATTATTACAACAGCAATTAATCAAACATCAGGAAAAGCTATCAAGGTTATGGAAGAGAAAATGAAATCCGTAACAGGCGGAATTAGCATCCCTGGGTTATTTTAAGAATCGGTAAATATGATTTATCCAAAATCGATAGCTACATTAATAGAACAATTTCAAAAATTCCCATCCGTTGGACCTAAATCAGCTCAACGGATGGCTTTTCAAATACTAAAAATGCCATTGGGTGAAGTTGAAAAATTCACGGAAGCAATTCTTAACGCAAAAAAAACGTCAAGAACTTGCGAAATTTGTTTCAATATATCAACAACCTCTCCATGCGAAATTTGTAGCTCTAACAATCGTAACAACTCTGTTATTTGCGTCGTAGCAGAAACAAAAGATTTAATTGCTATTGAAAAAACAAATGAATATAAAGGTTTATACCACGTATTGCAAGGTTTAATTTCTCCAATGGATGGAATTGGAGCAGAAGATATTCGAATTAAAGAACTTTTAAACAGATTGACTGACGAAAACATCCAAGAGATAATTCTGGCACTAACTCCTTCTGTGGAAGGGGAAGCTACCAGTTTATATTTAACAAAATTAATAAAACCTTTTGGTATAAAAATATCAAGGATAGCCTTTGGTCTGCCGGTTGGTGCAGATTTGGAATATGCTGACGAAATAACTTTGGCAAGAGCAATTGAAGGAAGAAGAGAGTTATAAAAGCTCTGCCTGTTTTTTATTTCAATAAAAATCTTTACAAGCATTAATGTTTGTGATGTAATATTCTTACTGAGATTACAAATCTCTAGTTCATTTAGAAAGCGAAATAACTAGCTATTGAATAGCCAAAATATAAAACTAGCCAAATTTGCAGGATTTTGTTACGGTGTTAAAAGAGCCGTTGAGACTGCTGTCAAGTTAAAATCAGACAATCCTGATAAAAACATTTATGTTCTCGGAGAATTAATCCATAATATGGATGTAATTCGTGAGCTTGATGATTTAGGAATAAAAACTATTTACGAAATTCCTGAAAAAGGTGACGGGATTTGTATTGTAAGAAGTCACGGAGAAGCCCCGGAAGTTTTTGAACAACTTGAAAAAGCTGGTTTTGAAGTTGTGGATATGACTTGTCTAGATGTAAAAAAAGTTCAGCAAAAAGCTATTGAGCTAGCCAAAAGTGATTACTTTGTAATTATCGTAGGGAAGGCAAACCACCCAGAAGTTATTGCAATAAGAGCTAATGCCGAGCAGTATTCAGAAAAAGTTCTTGTAGCAACTTCAATTGAAGAAATTTCAGTATTTGAAAAAGAAATTAAAGAACATCAAAAAGTAGGTGTTGTTGTTCAAACAACTCAAATGCTTTCTACTTTAAATACAATTGTATCTTATCTAAATTCAATTTCAAAAGAAGTTTTAGTTCATAATACAATTTGTCAATCTACGGCAAAACGACAAGCTGAAGCAAGAGAAATTGCTCAAACAAGTGACTTAATGGTTGTCGTTGGCTCTAAAAAGAGTGCAAACACAACTCATTTAGCTGAAATTTTAAAAGATATTACAAATACGATTCATATAGAAAATGATTCAGAATTGGAATCAAATTTAGACTGTATAAAAAATGCGAAAGAAATAGGAATAACAGCTGGAGCATCAACTCCGCAGAATATAATAAATAAAGTTATAGAAAAAATTAAAAACTAATAATCAAAAGAAAGGAAAAATAAAAATGACACAATTATTAGACGAATTTGAACAACTTCTAGAAGAAAGCTTTGCTAAAGCAAATAGCGTAGCTGACATCGTAGAAGGTACAGTAATCAAAAAAGAATCAGAAGGCTACTTAGTAAGCGTCAAAGGCGCTAAAATGGAAGCTTTCTTATCTAACAAAGAACTTTCCAGCGACATCGAAGAATTAGAAATCGGTGAAGTTAGAGAATTTTATGTTTTAAAAGAAGAAAACAATGAAGATTCAATGCTTCTTTCTCTTAAGAGAATTGCATTTGCTCAAGCTTGGGCTCAACTTAACGATGCTAAAATCCAAGGTGATACAATCCTTGC
>JAFQNY010000160.1 GCA_017395765.1 bacterium | reverse complement strand
TCTGCGGTTAAGGCTACCAGATTTTAGAGGGGGAGAAAATCTAATAATGTTTGAATTAAAAGCACAAATGTATTTCGCAGCAGCACATCATTTATTAAACTATGAAGGTGAATGTGAAAACCAACATGGTCATAATTGGTTAGTGGAGGCGTATGTAAAAGGGAATTCACTTGATAAAAGTAATATTTTGGTTGATTACAAGGTTTTAAAAAGAGAGCTTAAAGCTGTTCTTGATTTGTTAGATCACAAGGATTTAAATACATTACCTTATTTTGAAGGCGAGAGTCCAAGCAGTGAAATGATATCGATGTTTATATATAACCAAATGAAAGAAAGAATTGGTTTAATAAGTAAGATTTCGGTATGGGAAACCCCAACCAGTTGTGCAAGTTATTATGAAGAAGAGTAGTATAAGGGGTTTTGTGCAATGCATTTAATACAAGCAATATTAATGGGAATAGTTCAGGGATTAAGTGAATTTTTACCAATTTCGAGTTCTGCCCATTTAGTTTTTACTTCAAATTTTTATAAAGTTTTTAAAGGAATTGAAATATCTGTAGAATCAAATCAAGAGATTTTCCTTGATATAATGTTGCACTTAGGTACGCTTATTGCAGTTTTAATCTTTTTCAGAAAAGATATTTATCAAATTATAAAAGCCTTGTATGAAGGTTTTAAGACAAAAAATTTTAGCAATCCTGACTTTAAGGTTGGGATGTACATAATTTTAGGAACTATTATAACCGTAGTAATTGCGTACCCTTTGAATGAGGTTGCCGGAGGTTTGGTTTTTAAACCTGCAATTGTAGGACTGTTGTTAGTATTAACCGGCGGGTTACTTTTAGTAAGTGAAAATTTTGCAAAAAAATGTGTGGAGAAAAAGTCTGTCGGATTAAAAAACTCTGTATTAATGGCGATTGCGCAAGGCTTGGCAGCATTACCGGGTTTTTCTCGTTCAGGTTTAACAATTGCAACAGGATTATTATCCGGCATGGACAGAACTACCGCTGCAAGATATTCGTTCTTATTATCCATTCCTATTATTTTGGGTGCATCAATGTTATATCCTCTTGTTAAATTGGATATAACAGAGGTCTTAACTTATAATTGGACGGCAATAGTTGTCGGAACAATTGTTTCCGGTATTGTAGGTTATGTATGTATCAAATATTTTCTAAAGTTTGTAGCAAAGTTTTCTTTGGCAATATTTGGTTATTATTGTTTAATAGTTGGTTTATTTACGTTTATATTTTTTATGGGGAGATAATTGATGGAGCTAAATAAGTATATTGAGCATACATTACTAAAACAAGATGCGACAAAAACGGAAGTTATTAAATTGTTAGATGAAGCGATTGAGCATAGTTTTTTTGGTGTTTGTGTAAATCCTATTAATGTAGCGTTTGCAAAAAAATATTTAAACTCTACTGATGTAAAAGTTGTTACGGTTGTCGGATTTCCATTAGGTCAAACAACTAGTGAGGTAAAAGTTCTAGAAACTATTGATGCCGTACGGAACGGTGCGGATGAAATTGACATGGTTTTGAATGTCGGAAAACTAAAAGATGGTGAATTTGATTATATAACAGATGAAATTTCAAAAGTTAAAAAAGCTTGTCAAGGAAGAGTTTTAAAAGTAATTTTGGAAACAGATTTGTTAAATCAGGATGAAATTGTTTCTGCTTGCAAGTTTTGTATTAAAGGTGGAGCAGATTTTGTAAAAACATCAACCGGTTTTGTAAAAAACGGGGTTGGAGCAAAAGTAGAAGACGTAAGATTGATGTATGAAACTGTAAAATCTGCAGGGTTAAGAGTTAAAGCTTCCGGTGGTGTGCGAGATAAAGAAAGTGCTATAGCAATGACAGAAGCCGGAGCCGTTAGAATCGGAACGAGTTCGGGTGTGAAAATTTGTACATAAAAATATAGTCAAATTTGCCTAGGACAAGATTACATAAAAAGTTTAATGAAAAGATGGCGGAAGAAATATATTATGATATTGAATCCTCATCGCTCAAAATTTCCTCCCTTTTCGGGAGGTTTTTTTTAATAGCGAAGCTCGGAGTGGAGTCCGAATTTGGCGTTGCGTCGGCAACGGCAAACTGAGGACGGAACTTAACGTCAGCGTCGTAGTGAGAGACGCGAAGCAGCTCGAACGAAGCAATCTATGATTGCCCAGACGCAATAGCGAAGCTCGGAGTGGAGTCCGAATTTGGCGTTGCGTCGGCAACGGCAAACTGAGGACGGAGAATTTGAAGGGGGTTAAATCCCTTCATCCTCTTCTTCTTCTGAATCATTGGAAGGAGCGGTTACTTCGACACCCATTTCAAGTAGTGCAGCTGTTGCTTTTGGAGCAAGTGCTGTATCGGAGAAATTCTCAAGTATTGTTTTGTAACAGTCGATTGCTTCCGCTTTCATTTCTCTTAATCTGTAAACATTTGCAGCTTTGTAGTATAAAGGAGCCATTTCTGTGGCGCCGGAAGAAAGCATTTGGTTATCCAATTGGATTTTTATTCCGATAAGGGTTTCGTTATCTTTTGGAGAAAGCAAAGCTCTTGCATAAATTTTCTTTGTTAAATAATCAATGTCATCTGACATTTGTTGAACAGCCTCTTTTGAAATTTTTCCGCCTTTTTTAGCAGCTGATACATCTAAACAAATAGCAGATGTTAAAAATAAACCTGTTAATAAAAATATAAAAAACTTTTTCATTAGCTACTCCGATACTTACCCGATAATAATATAATTTTATTATATAAAAAAGTTGATTTTTCTCATCAATTAAATGTATGATTATTTTATGGAAAAATATGTATATCAAATGTTTATTTTAGGTTGTGAAAACCTTGAAATCGCTTTAAGTAAAGGACTTGGCGGGGTTATATTTTTTGCAAAAGATATTAATTCTGAAGAACAGGTTTTCAATGATATAAAAAAAATCAAGGAAATTGCACAGATACCTCCGTTTGTTTCAATTGATCAAGAAGGGGGTAGAGTTGAGCGAACAGAAAACATTCGTCCTAAAAGATTATCCGCAAGGTATGCATTTCAAGAAGGTGAGGATTTTTTAAAGAAGCAATCGGAAGAAATCTCGCAAGAGCTAGCTCAATGGGGTTTTAATTTAAATTTTGCACCTTGTATTGATGTTAATACTAATCCAAAAAATCCGATAATTGGTGAAAGGGCTTTTTCTGCAAATCCGGAAGATGTGATTAAAGGTATGAAAATTTTTGTGGAAGCTTCAAGAAAGTTTAAAATCATTCCTTGTGTGAAACACTATCCCGGACACGGCGATGCTGATAAGGACAGTCATTTAACATTACCCAAGATTGATTTAGATATAGAAACGATGAAAAATATACATTTGAAACCGTTTGAATTTGCGGTAAAAAACAATATTGAAATGATTATGGCTGCTCATTTGCATTGTACATGTTTTGACAAAGAAGAAATTCCGACATCATTAAGTAAGAATGCGATTAATTATTTGCGTAAAGATTTGAACTACAACGGTGTAATAATTTCTGATGATATGATTATGCAAGGCGTACAAAAATACGGCTCTTTAGAATCTGTAATAATGGGGATTAAAGCTGGATTAGATATGTTTATTTTTAGAAATTCAGATGCTAAAACAATAGCAATGATAGAAGAGTTGATTGAAATTGTCGAAGCAGAGGAATTGTTAAAACGACGGGTGTTAGAATCTAATCAAAGAATTGAAAAATTGAAGCAAAAATATTTGTAAACATAAGGGGCGATTTTTTCGAAGAAAAAATC
>JAFQNY010000159.1 GCA_017395765.1 bacterium | reverse complement strand
GCGTTATTTTCAATGGCACTTGTAGCTTCAACTAATATTTCAATGGCAAAGCCTGTCTCAAATCCGGAGTTAGCTGCCGCTATAAAACTATACAAAGCTCAAAACTATTCAGAATGCTACGAAAAACTTCAAGCAATAGTAAAAAAAGACTCCCCAAGCGCATTAGCTTATTACTATATGGCGATTACTGCAACACAACTTGGGAAGAAAGCTGAGGCTATCGAATATTATGATAAAGCAATAACACTTTCACCGGAAAATAACAATATTAGCAGATATTCCATTAAAGGTAAAAGATGTTTAGAAACCCCGGATCAATGTGAAGAATCAATTTATACAAGTTTGGATGACGAATTCATACTTAATCAAAGACATATGAGATCTTCAGAAACTGTTAAACAACAGTTTGAAAGGCTTAAACTTGATAATATAAGACGAGAAATCAACAGGAACGGAGATATTAACCCGCAAAGATTCAAAGAATACAGAGATTTCTCAAGTATGAATATTGACGGAACACCTTCCAATGATGAAATTGTAGCAGCGATTCGAGTATTACAAAAAGCTGGTTTAACAAATATCATGAATTCAGGAAACACTGATTTATCAGCATTAACAGGGTTAAACACAGGAAATTCTTCAATAAACCCTCAAATTATACAAGCAATGTTAACAACAAATATGATGCAAGGTTTTTAGTAAATGATAATAGATACTGTTAGATTTGGAAAAATTGAAATAGAGGATGACAGGATTTTTGAATTCACATTACCGGTCATCGGCTTTAACAATTTGAAAAAATTTGTAATATTGGATTTAAATAAAGATAGTTTTTTTAAATGGCTACAGTCAGTAGAAGATCCTGCTTTAGCATTCCCTATAATGTCAATTTTCAACATGAATGTTGATTATTCGGTTGATTTATCAGACAACGTTGTAGAAGCTCTAAAAATTACAAATGTTGAAAGTGTTTTAGTAATGAACATAGCTTCCATTCCTCAGGATAATCCTCAAGGAACAACAATTAATTTGCTGGCACCAATAGTATTTAATTTAGACGAAAAATTAGCCGGACAAGTTATATTATCAGGCTCAGGATATGACATTAGTTTCCCATTGTTTAAGAATAATTAATTAAAATTAAGGATAGAAATGCTTGTAATCTCTAGAAAAAACGGTCAAAAAATAATGATAAACGACAATATTGTAATAACTATTGTCGAAGTTAAAAATGGTCAATGCAGAATAGCAATTGAAGCTGATAAAGATGTCAAAATATACAGAGAAGAGATTTATTATCAAGTTAAATTAGCTAACCTTATAGGAAAAGAAACCTCTGCAAATACGGTTGATTCGGTTTCTAATCTACTTAAGAATGAAAATGTAAAAATTAATGATAAGATTAATACTGATTCTGAACCAAAAGATGTAGAAATCAAAAAAGCCGACAAATCTAGAACGTTTATAATCAAAAAACAAGATAAGTAATTAGGATAAAATGTTTTTTTTTTCAAAGGAAGATGAAAATATTAAATTCACCCACTCCAGTCTTGAACACGCTTATTTAGCTATTTTAAAAGACGATTTAAGTTCTGCAAAAGCAATCTTTGAAAAAACAGATTCACCCAGAGCAAACTGGGGAATTACGTTTGTAGAAATACTTAAAGGGTATTTAAAAAGATATCCTACATATTTTGAAATACGCAATTTTTTAGAAATTGATTTGGATTTTTTAATCAAAAACGAAAAATTGGATTATGTTGAACAAGTTTTGGGCGCAAGTGACATATTAATTAATACAAACCAAGAAACGTACAAATACATTGCAAGAGTTATGTTTGAAAACAAGCTATACAAAGTTGCAATGGAATACCTTGAAAAATCTAAAAGACAGTTTTACAATGATCCGGAATTACATTTTATAATATCAAAATTCTTCTTAAAACATAATAATTTTGCTCAAGCGCTCAAATATATAGAAGAATGTTTAAAAATTCTTCCGGACTATTATCCGGCAATATTACTGAAAAATGAAATACTTAAGAATTTGGATTCTTAAGCAATTTTTAGTATAATATCATTATGAAAAACAATAATTCAGATATTTTTATAGGGATTAAACAACCCAATTCTCAAACAAAAAATGATAACAATTTTTTTATGTTTGACGAAAATTTGGTATTTGAAGATTCTAAAAAACTATCATCCGAACCTTCAAGAAGATTAAATGATTATGATTTTAATTTACTTAAAGAAGATGCCTATAAGGATGTTGACAGTGATGTGTTTAAACTTGAATACAAAATCGCTAAAACGGAAGAAGATATTAAAACCCTTACTAATCAATTAATTTTAGCCGAAGAAATTCAAGATTATAATCTTACAGAAGATTTGAAAACAAGACTTGAAGTTTTAAAAGAAGATTACACGGCACTGTTAGCAATGTACAACGAAAAGAGCTTATCTGCTAAAATAACAGACACTATTTCAAGCTTTTTAGGGAATAATACAAAATCAAAATTTACAACACTAAAAAATAATTTATCGAAATTTTCAAACAAGTTTATTGATAAACTTCCTAAAAATTTAAAAACGATATTGGAGTTAAAAAAATCATTAGAAACCCTGGAGAATATAAACAAAAGTGTTGATGATTTAATGACTTTAAATATACCGTACGGAGAGCAATACAATAAATACGACCAACTCTCTAAATTCATAATAAAAGCTAATTCGATACAAGCAGAAATATCTCAAAACATAAAAAAACGCT
>JAFQNY010000158.1 GCA_017395765.1 bacterium | reverse complement strand
TTTCATTCTGTGCCATTTAAAACGACGTCGCATTTCGTTTCTAATAGCCCATTTTATAGCTTTTGTAATGTAAGAATCATTATATTTTATTTTAGAAGACGTGTTGTTGAACATATAATAAACCGTATAATTTGCAAGGTTGATAAGCTCCGGAAGTTCAACTAAACCCAAATCTGCAAATTTTTTGTATTCGATTCTTGATACAGTTTCTATTAAATCTTTATATTGAGAAAGATTATTCCTGTTATCTCTCTCTTTGTTTATCGTCTCAATATCTTTCATATTTTATAATATACCAGAAACCAGAATCTTAATCAAATTAATATTTTTTTACTTTAAAAATAATATATGTTACAATACAAGAAAAGAAGAGGTGAATATATGGTTGAAAAATATATAAAAACGGGTTTTGTTGTTTTATTTTCTTCATTAGTGTTAACGACAAGCAATATTTGTGTTGAGAAAGTAACTGCTCAACCGACGGCAGAAGTAGCACAAACAGCCACAGTTTTGAAAAATGAAAGCTCTATAACTCCGTTGATGGTTGTTAATAATCCTAAAGCATATTTGAATAAAACCGTTGAAATGACTGCTAAATTTGATAAATTTTCGACATTAGGGTTGGATTACAAATCAGCATTTAAGTCTTCTGAGGATTATATATCATTTTTGATAAAACGTGATGATACAACATACGATATTCCTTTATCGGAGATGAAATTGTTTTTAAAAAGAGAGATGGCAGAAAAGTTTATTGATTTAAAAACTAATGATGAAATATTTATAAAAGGTGTGGTTTTTTCAGATGCATTAGGTGATCCATGGATTGAAGTTAGTGAAATAAATGTTGTGAAAAAAGCTGAGCAAAAGGATTAATAGAGGAAGTATTAATATGACAAATACTGAGAAAGATAATAATAAAGTTTTTTTGACTGTTCATGGTCATTTTTATCAACCGCCAAGAGAAAATCCTTGGTTGGAAGCTATTGAACAACAAGATAGTGCGTTACCTTCTCATGACTGGAATGAAAGAATTAATAATGAGTGCTACAACCCTAATTCTGTTTCAAAAATTGTAGATTCTAAAAATCAAATATTAAATGTCGTAAATAATTACGAATATATGAGTTATAATTTCGGCCCGACATTATTATCATGGATGGAAGAATTTGCTCCTATGGCTTATGAAAGAATTGTGAAATCCGATATTGCGAGTCGCAAACTTCATGGCGGGCATGGTAATGCTATTGCTCAGGTTTATAATCATATGATAATGCCTTTAGCAAATGAAAGAGATAAGCAAACTCAAGTTAAATGGGGTAAGAAAGATTTTGAATATCGTTTTGGCAGAGAGCCGGAAGGTATGTGGTTGGCGGAAACTGCAGTTGATGACGATACGTTAAGAGTATTGGTTGAAAACGGAATTAAGTTTACGATACTATCACCTTATCAAGCTCAAAGTATCAGAAAAGAAGGTGAAAATAATTGGCAAGATGTAAGTTGGGGTAATATTGATCCGGCTCGTTCTTATCGATACTATATTAAATCTGCGCCCGGAAAATATATTGATTTGTTTTTCTATGATGGTGCAATTTCTAAATCTGTTGCTTTTGATGAATTATTAAAAGATGGTAATAAGTTTGTAAACAGACTAAAAGACGGAATTTCAACATTAAGAAATTATCCGCAATTAATTAATATTGCAACTGATGGTGAAAGTTACGGACACCATACAAAATTTGGTGACATGGCTTTGGCTTATGCGATGAAATTAAAGGTTAAAGATGCCGGATTCATTATAACTAACTATGCTGAGTATTTAGAAAAATATCGCAGTGACTGGGAAGTTGATATAAAACCGGTTTCTTCTTGGAGTTGTTTCCATGGTGTAGGCAGATGGAGTGATGATTGCGGTTGCTCAACCGGTGGGCACCCTGGGTGGAATCAAAAATGGAGAAAGCCGTTAAGAAATGCTTTAGATTATTTAAGAGATGAAACAATTTCTATATTTAAGAAATTTGGTAAAAAATATTTCTTAAATCCGGAATTAACACGAGATAATTATATAAATGTAATTTTAGACAGAAGTGAAACCAGTGTTAAAAGTTTTCAAGAAGAATTTTTTGTGCCTGATTTAGATAATGAACAAAAAATTCAGGCAATGGAATTGTTAGAAATCCAAAGACAGGCAATGTTGATGTACACAAGTTGTGGTTGGTTTTTCTCTGAAATTTCAGGTATTGAGACAGTTCAAATAATGAAATACGCTGCCAGAGTTATGCAATTGGCTAAAACTTTTGTCAAAAAAGATTTAGAGACAAAATTCTTGGAAATATTGTCGGAAGCGAAAAGTAATTTACCGGAATTTGGTAATGGGAAAGATGTTTATGAAAGATTTGTTAAGCCTTCCGTAGTTACACCAAAACAGATTGTAAGTTTATGGGCAATATCTTCACTTTATTCTGATGTCGAGGATGAGGAGAATGTATATTGTTATAAAATAAAAAAACATTCTTATAAAAAAGTTGTAAAAGGTAATTCGCAACTTGTAATAGGTCATATTGAAGTAAAATCTATGGTAACATTAGAAAAATCAAATATGATGTTTGCATTGTTACAATTTTCCGGTGGGGATTTCCATTGTGCTATAAAAGAATACTCTGATAGCTTTATGGAAACTCGTAAAGAACTTATAAGAACATATTTGGTTTCTCCGTTAACTGAAATCATAAGAACAATTGATAATTATTTTGGAAAAGAATATTTTACTTTGAAAGATATCTTCATTGAAGAAAGAAGAAAAATTCTTCAAACAATGTTAAAAGGTAAATTGCAAAACTTTGCAAATACTTATGAATCAATGTATAACGAAGGTAAAGGTTCAATTTATCAAATGCAGACTCTTGGTTTGGAGATTCCTAAAGAGTTTAAGATTTCTGCTCAATATGTTTTAACAAAGCAATTTAATGAACTATTTGTTGATTCAAAAGGCTTTATCAGTCCGGATATCTTGCAACAAGCTTCTGATATCAACTTTGAGGCAAAAAGAATCGGAATTGAGATTGACAAGTCAGCTACTGCTAAAATATTCAGTAAAAAAATTGCTCAGAATGTAAGCAGATTAGCATACGCTCTCGATATTCAACAAGTTGATGCAACTTTAGAATTGTTAGATTGTATTACTAAGCTTGAGCTAAGTGTTGATATAGCAGAAGCTCAAAACTACTATTTTTCTAAAATTGTGAATAATATCGAAGAAATGATTCAAAATATGACTTGTTCAGCTGATAGAGAACTTGTAACTATGCTTTTTGAAATCGGTGAAAATCTCAATATTAATATGGATTATTATAAACAACTTTTTAATAAAGCTCTTGTAAGAAAAAGTTAAGAATACTTTAAATATGAAGATAATAACGCAAGCTTGATATTATTGAGCTTGCGTTTTAGTATTTGAACTGCAACTGTTAAGTTTTGTAACAAATAATTCAAAGTGTGAAATTCGAAAAAATATATATACTTTATATATATGTAAGATGCAAGAATACAAATTTTATCCTTAATCCTTTCCCTAAATAATTTCCCCAATTCGCTTCTCCTTTAGAGAAGCTTTTTTTTATAATAAATCGTGAGCTTGGGTAACTATATCTTTAATATCAGGAATTTCACATTCTTCCGAAGATGTGTCAAACCATATAAGGTACTCAATATTACCTGCCGGACCTTTTATTGACGAGTAAGTTAATCCTTTAACCGTATAGTTTAGTGATTTAACAAAACTTACAACATCTTCTATAACTTTAATGTGAATAGATTTGTCTTTAACAACTCCACCTTTTTCAACAAAGTCTTTACCGGCTTCGAATTGCGGTTTAATAAGGCAAATCATTTCATGATAATTCGGCGACATTAGCGTTTTAAGATTTGGTAGTATTTTTGTTAAAGATATAAACGACAAGTCTGAAACCAATAAATCTGCAACAGGTTCGCCTTCAGTGTAAATATCATTAAAATCGCAGGTTCTAAGGTTTGTTTTTTCGATTGTTTTAACTTTTTCAGAGCTTCTTATTTTCCAATCTAATTGACCGTACCCGACATCTGCTGCATAAACAAATTTAGCTTCGTTTTGTAACAAACAATCAGTAAAGCCTCCTGTCGATGCGCCTGCATCAAGGCAAATTCGGTCTTTTACCATAACAGGAAATGTATCTAAAGCTTTTTTTAGTTTAAAACCGCCTCTTGAAACATAAGGCATAGATTTAACATTGAAATCATACTCTTTGGAAGGATCTAACTGAAAACCGGCTTTTGTTATAACTTCGGTTCCAATCATAACATTACCTGCTAAGATTGCAGCCGAAGCTTTGCTTTTGTTTTCAAAGTATCCTAGATCTACAAGAATTTTATCTAAACGTTCTTTTTTCATATATTAAAAAATTCCTCAGCATTTTGTGTTGTTATATTAGCAATCTCAGCAAAAGTCATTCCTCTAAGGTTCGCAATTTCTTCTGCCACGTATTTAACGTAAGACGGTTGGTTTTCTTTGCCTCTGTAAGGTACCGGGGTTAAATACGGTGCATCTGTTTCAAGCATAAGCTTATCAAGAGGCACTTCTTTAGCTACTTCTTTTAGCTTTACGGCATTTTTAAATGTAACCACTCCGCCTATAGCTATATACCAACCTTGTTTTACGCATTCTTTCATAAATTCAACACTTCCGGAAAAACAATGGAAGAGAACTTTACTGTTTTTATTGTGCTCTTTAAGTATATCAAAGCAGTCTTTATGAGCTTCTCTGTCATGAACCACAATAGGCAATTCTAATTTATTAGCCAGTTTTATTTGCTTTATAAAACCCTGTTTTTGTTCTTCAACAAAACTCTTGTCCCAGTAGTAATCCAGTCCGATTTCTCCAACGGCAACCACTTTTTTGCTTTTCGCTAAATTTTGGAATCTTGTTTCCAAGTCCTCTGTTAAACTTTTGATTTCACTGGGGTATAAGCCTATCATTGCATAAATGTTTGAGTGTTGTTCTGCAATTTTAAGAATTTTGTCCAAGGTTTTCTCTTCAACAGCCGGTATAATAACTTTTTTAACATTGTTATTAGCCATTTCTGACAAAATTTCATCAATGGGCTTTTCTATCATATCGATATGCGAGTGAGTATCAATTAAATATTGTTTCATACATCAATAATAACATATAACATCGTACTCGCAATGACAATTAGCTTTTTTTGCATCGTTAAACTCGCATATATTAATCTTATTTGCGATGTTTTCAAGTTTTTCTCTGTATGAATCTGTCAGTTCTTCCGTTAATTCAATAACGTATTCAGTTTTGTTTTTTAAATCAATATATGCAAATGAAACCTTTGTTGTTTTGTAAAAATAACTTACTGCCAGAGTATATATCATAGTTTGAAAGTCGAATTTCGCATTCTTTGGAACAGAACCTGTTTTGTAATCTAAAATCCAGTATCTACCGTCTGAATCTCTCATTAAAGCATCCAGTCTGCCGCCAAAGAAATAATTTCCAAGTTTGACTGAAAGATTATATTCTGTTGCAATGGTTTCAAATTTGAAATAGTTTATTGATTTTAAATATTCCCAAGTGTTTTTTTCTTTTTCACTTAAAGAAGACTCTATTTTGATAATATTTTCTTTTTTTAAATAGTAAGAAGCCAATGCGTGAATATTCTTACCAAATTCAAAGATGTCTTCGTTTACCGGCATGGAAATATTTTTTATGTATTTGAAATAAAACTTTTTAGGACAAGCTTCAAAAGTTTTTAACATATTTGGTGAAAAATTATTAAACATATTAATTACCCTAGATAATATGTATAGTCAGGTCTTGAGTCAAGTTTTTCTTTAATTTCCTCAAATGTTAGCAAACCCTCTGTTGCACTGAATTTTGAAACGACGGATGAAGAGTTAACTGAACCGTACATTAAAGCCTCACCTATGTTTATGTTATTTCTGTAAAGCGCCGCACAAAATGTTGAAGCAAAAGCATCACCTGCGCCCAATGTTGAAATAACTTCTGACGGGAAAATTGGGCAATAATAAAAATTCTTTCCTTCGTAAGCATATGCACCTTTATTTCCGTCTGTAATTACAATGACTTGATAATCTTTGATTTTTAAAGCTTGTAACATTGCTTTTATATCTCTGTGAATGACGTCATGCGAAAATTTCTCGGTTTTTGTATCAGGTCTGACTTCAATACCCGTTGCCATGGACGCTTCTTCTTTGTTCATAACAACTATATGAGCGGAATCCAAGATTCCTTTAAGGTGTTCTTTTCCTTTTTTGATACTTGTTGTTCCTGCGTTAAAACAGATTTTAGTGTTATGAGCTTCTGCATAATCTACAATCTTTTCCAATACTTTATTGGAATCTCCGTTAAGTGGCGCAATATAAACTAAGTCCGCTTCTTTTATTGCTTCAAAATTAATATCATCTTCTGTTATTTTTGAATTAGCACCACGATGTGTTAAAACTGTTCTATCACCTTGGAAACTGACTAAAATTACTGAAAATCCGGTAGAAACATCTTCTTTCTGTATAATATTTTCTAAATTAACTTTTTGTTTTTTAAAAAAATCAAAAATCCCATCAGCATAAAAGTCTTTACCTATTTTAAATATTGCAGAAGTGTCAAACCCTAGATTTCCAAAATTACATGCTGTATTAACGCCCCCTCCGCCAACATTTGATGCAAAGGTTGTTATGTCTATTTTAGAACCGTATGGATAACTCATAAAATCAGAGTTTTTATCTTTTGTACAAACAGATACTATATTTGCTTCATCACTTTCAACAAATACATCCATAGTTGCGCTTCCGATTGTTATTATTTTTGTCATATATTACCCTCTCACAAATTCTTAAAACCCTTATTGTTATTTTATTATAAAGATACATCATTTTGTAATTGTAAACTTTTGTAAAAAAAATATATCCTTTAGTGCATTTTTTATAGAGTTCCTCTATAATGATTGTATAAAAGGGTATGTGATTAATATATATTGCCTTACAAGTTGAATGGCAGTCGTTTTTAGGGATTATTATTTTATATTTGTTATTTGCGAAAAGTATTCAACTTAAAAATAGGGATAGATTATTTAC
>JAFQNY010000157.1 GCA_017395765.1 bacterium | reverse complement strand
TTTAAGCCTATTTCTGATAAAGGGAATGACGCTTTTAACACATTTTTATCAACAAACATCAACCCTAACGAACTCGTAATCAGCGGTGCTTTTAAGCTTAAAGAATACGTTCCGGCGCAAAGAGTCATCTTTGAACGTAACCCAAATTACTATAAAATAAACTCAAAACACGAGAAACTGCCTTATTTAGACAAACTCGTTTATTTTATCGTAGCAGATTTAAACAACGAAATCCTAAAATTTGAAGCAAAAGAATTGGATATTATCAGCCTGAAAGGTTCAAATGTAGCCCGATATAAAGAAAAAGAAGCAAATTCCGATTATAAAATTTACAATCTTGGCGCGGATACCGGAACAATGTTTATTACAATAAATTTAAACAACCGCAAGAACAAAGACGGCAACTACAATCTTAGCCCAATGAAGCAAGAATGGTTCGCCAACAAAGATTTCCGCACCGCTATAGATTACGCATTAGATAGAAAAAACATGGTTCTTAACATCGCAAGCGGACTAGGAACTCCCCTTTTCACCGCGGAAAGTCTTAATTCTATCTACCTGAACAAAACCATTAAAGGGCACGACCGCAATATCAAAAAAGCAAAAGAATTACTTCTTAATAGCGGATTTTACTATGACGAAAAAGGTAAGCTCCGTGACAAAAATACCAACTACGTAGAATTTGACCTTTACACAAACGCCGGCAATACCGAGCGAGAAGCTCTCGGTGTAATGATAAAACAAGACATTGAAGACTTAGGCATAAAAGTTAATTTTAAACCAATAGAGTTTAACACTCTCGTAAACAAACTCCTAAACAGCTATGACTACGACATGGCAATAATGGGGCTTACAGGTTCTCCTCTTGAACCCCACGGAGGTAAAAATGTTTGGTACTCCTCCGGACCGTTACACATGTTTAACCAACGTCCGGCAGGTTACAGCATTGACGACAGATTTGAATTTGAAAAAGAAATAGATAAAATTTTTGATGAAGCCGCTCTTAAAACAGACTTTGACTCAAGAAAACCTTACTACGACCGATATCAAGAAATTATCTACAACGAAAAACCCTTAATCTACTTATACTCTCCAATCAGAATAACAGCAGTACGTAACCGCCTAAAAAACCTTTATCCAACACCTCTTTCCGGAATTGGCTATAATCCGGAAGAAATCTATATCAAAACCCAATAAAAAAGCCGCTTCGTGTGAGAAAAACGGCAATAACTCTCGTCGTGATAAAGGAGTGGAGGAGAAAATAAAGAAAAGAGATTGATACTATATATATTCCACACCCACAAAATTTATAACCTTGTCGTTACAAATATTTACATTCCCGCTCAAAAATAGCAATTTTTCCGACGAAAAAAACTTTATATAAATAAGGATAACTATAACTAAAAGAGATAATATGGCACCAACAGTCGGAGAAGCAAAATTTACAACTGAAAAACCTTTGTTTGGCACCACAACGCCAAACAAATTTGATTTTTCTAAAATAGAACTTGGGAGTTTTTTAGGACAACCCAATGCTCCGGAAAACGAAAGCTTTCTTCGTAAATACTTAAATTACGTCAAAGCTCATAATGCGCCTATTAACGAAAAACTAAAGCAAGGAAAAGCTGAACTTAAAGAAATTAAACACGAAGTTTATGCGCTAAAAAGAGCCTATAAAAACGCTGACTCGCAAGAAGAACAAACCGTTTTAGAAGGTCAATTAAAAGCCGCAAAAGGTTTGGAATGGGCTCAAATTCGCAAAAACATAAGACTTGCATTCTCTCTTGCGTAAAATTAGACAAACGGGTAATAAAATTTTAACTACTCATATAGTAACATCACTATATGAGTAAAAATTTGGAATGTATGAGTAAAAGAGAATTAATAGAGCTTATTACTCGCAGCAAAAAAGAAACAATCAAGTATGTCAATAAATATTTGGAGGAAGAAGAAAAACGAGATACGCTTAGAATTGTCTTACTCAAGCTTTCACACGAATTTAAAACTCCGCTAAATGCTATCATAGGTTTTTCCGACTTACTTAAGCTACAAAAATCCAATCCTGAAGATTACAATTATTTAAACAATATTTCAAATGCATCAAAACACCTTTTATCATTAATTCAAGACCTCTTGGACGTCACCCGTTCACAATACAAACCTCTTGAACTCTCAAAAACTTACTTCAATACAAAAGATGTTATTCAGAATATCATAACAGGTTTCCAAAATAAAAATATCAACTATACACTCTCTGATATAGACATTCTGGCAGACGAAACAAGATTTAAACAAGTAATTTATAACCTTATAAGCAATGCCGTTAAATTCAATTCTGCCAACGGAAACATAACCATCCTAACCTATCTTGATAATAATTTTATTTTTGAAATCAGTGACTGCGGCGAAGGAATAAAAGACGAAGACAAAGAAATAATTTTTGATTTCTTCACCCAAGCAAGCAACGATTTAAAAAAAAGACAATTTGGTTGCGGAATCGGGCTTTCCTTGTGTAAATCCATTGTAGAAGCACACGGCGGAGAAATAAACGTTAGTTCTCAGCTCAACATCGGCAGCACTTTTAGGTTTTCCATCCCTCTTTTAGGCTAATCTAAACTTACCTTGCAATGGATGGTTTATAGGGTATAATTTTGTTGTTAAGAGATAGTTAGGTGTTTAGTTATGAATACAACAAAAAGAGTTTGGTTGGTTAGGATATTAGCCTTGGTTGGCTTAGGATTAAGTATCGAACTTGCTAACGTATTTTATCACGCAAATTTTGATAAAACTGCTTTATTCAGCTTCTGTTCCATAAATGATTACGTTGATTGTGACGGAGTCGCCAGAACAAGATACTCTCAATTTGCAGGAATCCCACTTGCATGGTGGGGAATCTTTTTATATCTATTTATCCTATTTTTATCAATTACTGATAAAATTAACTGGAAAGGATTTTTGGCTCCACTAAAAGTATTCAAAAACCCTTTGAAATATATCTCTGCTTTAGGCGTAATTTCTTTTACCATATCAATGGCTTTAGCAGGAATCAGTTTGTTTAAGATAGAAAAAATTTGTATATTATGTATTGCAACATATATCTTAGACTTAATTATATCAATAGCCGCAACCGATTTTTCAAAAGGCGGATACATCGACAGTTTCAAAACATCTTTTAGAGATTTAATTGACGGAGTAAAACAATACAAAGTTCTTTTCACAGTAGTTTTATTAATTGCAGCAGGATTCTTAGCTTATACAAATATTTCATACGTATTTACGCCACACCTTAAATTTTCTCGCTCAATGGATAAATACCGCAACTATAAACGAAACCCTTATAGCGTTGTTGGTAACCAACTTGGCGACCCGAACGGTAAGGTTGAAGTCATCATGATTTCAGACTTTGTTTGTCCGATGTGCAAATTAAACAACATCATTATCCACCA
>JAFQNY010000156.1 GCA_017395765.1 bacterium | reverse complement strand
TTTGATTTTTACTTTTTTGCCATCACTTAAAACTAATTCTTTTGCCATTTTATCCTCCTATATTTTTCTTAAATGTTTTCAACATATCTAGAACGCTTACTTTGTAGATGTTTTCAAGAACATCAATTTCAAAGATTTCCAAACCATTCACGACTAATTTTGCATATATAACAGCCATAGTTGTTTCATATTCGGCATTGTCGTGAGGTTTAATAGTTCCTAGTGGAAATTCCTTAAATGTTCCGATAATAAAAGCAGTTGCCGGAACTTCTTCCACTCTGCCGGTTCCGTTGTAAGTTTCAAGTGATGCTCTCACTTGAATCATCGCAGCAGTAAATGGGGATGCAGCCGCTAATAAAACTTCAGGATAGAGTGCGTTCCATTTTATTTTGCATTCCAATTTGTCTATCCCTGCAAAAAATTCAGCCGAGCCAACCATACCAAGTGCTTTATGCTCCGCCATTTTGTGTTTAATTTGAGGAAGTTGAACTTCTTCAGCACGTCCTAAAAGGTTCACACCATTTAAGTAAACGTTTGCATTGGTTAATTTGTTGATTTTAATTTTAGACATTTTTATTTCCTTTTCGAATAAAGACCACAGTCACCAACGGCTATGTCGGAATAGTGGAGTATTACAATTTCTTGTCGGATGGCTTGGATTAAAGGGCATTTTCTTGAGTTTTTGCAGGTTGAACATAAGTCATAACATTCGCAGTAAATAACCAATTCGCCCTTTTTATCTATTTCTGCTCGCATTATTGACCTAATGATTTTAGTAACTCGATATCGATGAAGCTTTCAAAAGTAATGCGTTCGGCAGGTGTCGGAGGCATAAATTCAACATCAAATACCAAGTGACCATTAGCGATTTCCGTAACAGGGTTTTTATCAGGGTTGTAGTAACATTTGCCATCAATCAATGCACCACGTCCGATTAATGTTCTGATAAAGGCATTAACTGATTCTGTTATTGAATCAATCAAGCCATTATCAATAGGGAAATCGATAAACTGTAACATTGAATATTCAACACTTTCATGAAGAATATCAGCAGTTCTGCGAATATTGATAAAGTTTGTGACGTGAGTTGAGCTTGGATAAGCTGCTGACCTGTTGCCCCAAGTCCTGAATCCTGAACCATAAGAGTTAAAGACAGTAACAACACCTGCCTCGTTCAATGCATTAACTTCACTTGTTGGGTCATTAATCATTGAAGTAAGCTGTCTTTCAACTCCGATTATTCCATTAATTTCTGTGTTAGATGGTGACCAATGGTAACCTTTATCAATATCCTTGGCAGCGATAACCCCTGCAAGCCTTTGCGAATATGGTTCAAGAATATTACTGTCAGAAGCTGAATCGTAAACTTTTAAGTGTGGATAACATAAAACGATTCTGTCAGAAGAGGTATTAAAATTAATTGTTCCTTCTGGACCACGTCCTGTAATAACATCTTGAACAGTTGCACCAACAGGAGCATCAACAATACCAATTGCTCTGATTTTATCGCATAGAGTTTTGATTTCAGTTACAACTGCTGTGTCTTCGCAATAAACAGGAGCAATAATTGTTTTTGGGAAATAACCAAATAATGAATAACTATCTTCAAATGCTTTCATGCCGGTTCTTTTTCCGGTGTCAGCATCAATTGAACCAATGATGTCACCCTTTGTAACATCGGTAACATCTTCGTGCTTTTCAGGATCAAAGACGTTAACAACAATAACAATACCTGCTCCTTGGTCGAATATAGCTTTAAGAGCCGATGGGATTGTATAACCATCAGTTGCAGAACCGAAGTATTTCGCAGCATCAATTTCATTTAAAATTAATGTTGGTTCGTTTATCGTTCTGTATTCTTCATCTACATTTTGAATTGGAGCAGTACCAACAAGACCGACAACGGCAGTTTTTACTGTCTTAATCGTTCTTGCACCTTTTTCAATCTCTATTGTCTCAACGCCATGTAAAAAACTTGCAGGCATATTAATCTCCTTCTTCTAATATTTCAAGGCTTGGAGTTGAAAGAGAAAAACTTAATTCATACTGCCAAATGCCTTTTATTTCAGACAAAAAACCTTCTTTTATCGGTGTTAATTTAGAGCAACCGATAATTTTATATCCACAGAGACATTGTTTAACACCCTCTAAAACTTCATAAGCTCCGTCATTAGAACGTAAGTTACGAGTCACAACTGTAACTGCGAATTCCATTCTTTTATCTTGAGAAATAAAGTTCAAAGCATCTGTGTTTGAATAACTTCCACCTCTGTAATGAACAAGAATCGCACCGATTGGATGCAACAAGATAAATTCTTGTGGCTTTTCAGGGAAACCTTGAACGAGGAATTTAGGGAAAGCCTCTTCTAATTTTTTTATAATTAAATCTTCTATTTCTCTAATACTCATTCATTTTCCTTTTATTAAATAATCGGTCAGCATTCGTTTTATTAGTTCGATACTCCCCTCCTGAAGTAAGTTGTGTATTATCTTCCGTTTCAAGAGTAATGACACCTTTTTTAATCTGTTCTAGTGTCTTGAGAGCATTTTTGTAATTTTCAATAATTACTTCAGGGATTTCTGTGTGAATTCTGCGAGAGAATAAGCGATAAATACTTAAATCAATTGCTATCACACGAAGTAAAGGAAAGTGGGTATTTAGCGGTAAATTGTATTTGCCTCTTAAATACCCATCAATCAACGTGGAGGAGTAGATAAGTGCTTCCTCGCAGACGGCATTATCAATGCCGTCTTGAAGTCCACTATCATTAGTTAATTGCACCAATGTAGCGGTACTGAGTTGCGTTTCAATGTCTTCGGTAGTGCAATAAACCATTAAATTCCTCTAACAATTCGGATAATCTCACCGGAAGTTGTAGATTCATCTAATGCATAACCATTAACCTTCTCACTTCCTGTGACGGCTACGGCTTTACCTTCAGCATCAGAAGTAACTTCTGCTCCGATAGTAATTGCTCCACCTGTTTCAACAAGTAAGATTCCTGAAACAGCAACTGGGGTATATTGTTGCGCATCTGTATCAACATCGCAGACTCCGTATGCTTTAGCTCCTGCTTGGCAAACATTTCCATCAAGTCCAACAAAGCGATGTTGTTTTAAATTTGAAACAGCCTTTACAGAGTCAATCAATAGTGGTTTATAAGTTTTTTCAGCCATTAGTTATTGTCTCCATCTTTTTGAGTCTCGTCTTTTTTATCTTCAGCAGGAGTT
>JAFQNY010000155.1 GCA_017395765.1 bacterium | reverse complement strand
GGGAAACGTCTTGGGTAATATTTTTTTGTTCGTAGAATAATTCAAAAATTGGTCGTAACATCTATTTTTTCCATGGGGGTAAATCAAACTTTATTGTTTCGGATTCGTCTAAAACAGGGATTCTTAATTTTATTCCTGCCTCTAAAATCGGCTCTTTTGGAACATCAGGATTTGCTTTAATAATTGTTTCGTACAAGTTTGGGGAATGATAAAAACGATTAGAAATTAAGTCCCAACGGTCATTATCTTTTGTGATGTAGGTATAATATTCCGTCATTTTTTTGCTCCTGTGAAATCAGAGATTTCTACGTCGCCATCGTACAGTTGCGTTGTCGAATGCTCAACGCATCCGCCAACTCCACTCCGGCTACCGCTTCTTAAATCCCTTCTGTTCTTCTTGCTCTTCAGGGATTTTTCCTGTGTATTCTCTTAGTCGGACATCCACCTGAATAGAAAGTAAATCGCCTTCAGGACTAGCCTGTTCAACAACTTGTCCTATTTCTTCAATGACAAATACTCCGACATATTCGCCATTTCCTTTGATGTACTTGAGTGGTGTTGCTTTATCAGCCACATCAACCAAGTTTTTTATTTCATCTTCCGGTACACAAAATGTGCGATGGAAGTTTAATTTTAAGTTTTCTTCAATCAATCCTTTGCCCAAGAATTGAAGAATCGGTTTGTTTTCGATTCGCTCGTGTTGTGCGTAATTGTACGACATTGTTTCGGTCAAGCCGTTGAAGTAAGTTATTAATTCAAATTTTATATCGCCAAGTTGTGCAAACATCTTTTTCACTCGTCTTTCAAGATTGTTTTGATAATTCCATAATCATCGTGTAGGCTAATAAGCTAACCTCATTTGTCTTTCAGTTTCTAGTTTTACGATTCTGACTATTTCGTCTTTGTGTTGTTTCAGCATTTTGGCAAAATCATCCTTTGATGCATTTCCACCCAAATTTACAGTTGGGTTGTAATTAACAGTAATTGGAGCAGAAACTCCTGATTTGCCTCTCGCCACGTTGCCTTTTATTCCCGATGAAACGAATCCCAACGTCTTGTTCATCGCAGCCATTAACGGAAATGGTTTTATTGTCGATGCAATAGTCTCAACAATTTTTACTTTGTTTAAATCTTTTAGTGGGCCTGTTTTAGCAGGGGAATGTGGCAAATGGTCTCTGATAATTTGTGCGTGTTTTCCTATTGCCTCTTTAGTCTTTCCAATCTTTGATAAAATTCCTCCGGCAAGCATATCGCCTATTTTTTTACCAAACTCAAAGACCTTTGTAATTAGCTCAACGATTTTAACTATTATCCCTGCAATAGCCTTACCAAACTTAACTCCCATTTTTTCAGCAGCACCACCCGTATCCTCTACAGGCTTAATAAATTTCTTGAACCAACCAATGACAACCTGAATAGGTTTAATCAATGGCGAAATCGCTTGACCGATTCTTTGGAATAAAGGCATTAAAGGAGCAAAACCCTCTTTTAACCCTTGCCATATCCCTTTAAAGAATCCTGAAATCGGTTTCCAATATTTGAATATAACAAAGGCTACGGCTGAAATTGCCAAAGCTATCCAACCGAGAGGGTTTGTGAGCAACGTAACAGTAAAAGCACGAAAAGCGATAATCGCAGTTCGTATCATATTTGGAATAGCAAGAAAACCCTTTTTGAACGCATTTAAACCACTCATAAAATTAGCAGGGAAACTCTTTATCGAAGTAATTGCCCATTCTTTTAAAGCAATTGATGATTTTAAAATATTACTTGGTAGTTGTGCAAAAGAGGTTTTTAAATTGTTGTTGATTCTTCTAATATCAGCAACAACCCCACTTTTTAATCCGAAGTTTGACATATCCAAGCCAAGAGGGTTTCCTAATTGTGCAATTTTTCTGCCATAAGTTAAATTGTGAGCAGTAGAATGTAGTCCGATAAACTCAAGAAGTTTAACTGATGCACTAGCCAAAACAGGAGCAAGTCCTGATGCGTATCTTAAAAACATTCCATAACCTGAAACTAATTTGCTTATTAACATACAAGCAGTTCCAAGAGTGGTCAAAACAACACCTAAACCAATTGTTCCGATAATTGCACCGAATATTCCTTTTTGCAAAATTGGATGTTTATTAATCGTTGTAAGCATTTTGTTTAATGCCTCCAACGGAGCGTGTAAATGTGGAAACACCAACTCTTTCATATTGATTTTTAAGAGTTTAAATTGCTCGTTTGTTGTTTCCATCATGTGAGTAAAGTCAGAATCAACAACACCACTTGCACCTAAAGCCGATGCTTTAATCCTTTTATACTCATCTAAATTTTGTAGCATTGGTTTCAAGAAGTTCAAAACTTGTTTGTCTTGGAATACTTCAGAAATTCTGAACATATCCCCACCTGATGCCTCTTTCATAATTTCGACAACTTCAAGTATTGGATCTAAACCCTGTTCAGCAGAATCAATCAAGACTTGTTTTAGATTAACTCCAAATACTTCCTCAAAATTCTTAACTGCCAATGGCGATGTAACTTTTTGAATAAAGTTTTCCAAATTGTTCGCCGCCTCGGAGGCTTCCCCTGCACCTTTCATTGCAACTTGAAGTGCTGCACCTAAAGATGCTACGGCAGGAGTACCTCTCATTCCTAACATACTTGCACCGGCAGTTAATGAAGGGAATGCAGAAGCCATATCCTTAAGTTCAAATCTTCCCTCTTTTCCTGACATCGCAAGAATATCCATTGATTTTGCTAAATCATCAATCGGCACTTTTAAGTTATCAGAAACCGAAAACGCTGTTCTTGAAATATCTACAATCGCAGCTTGCTCTGCCGTTGCAGTTCTTCCGATAACATTCATATAGTCTAATGCTTTTTCAGGATCAACACCCGAAGCAACTAGAACATTC
>JAFQNY010000154.1 GCA_017395765.1 bacterium | reverse complement strand
TTGCAAAAGGTAAAAAACTTTACGATAAAAGAGAATCAATCGCTAAGAAGACTCAGGAAAGAGATATCGCACGTCAAATTAAAAGATAGGGGTAAGGGATGTTTAACAGAGAAACTATATTAAAAAACTTAAATTCTGAGAGTTATTACATAGATAAGCATTCTTTAGATTTATTTCTTAATGACTGGAAAATCGACTCTATTTACGAAGATGAAAGCGGTTTGGAATTTTATGATGATTTATCATTAGATAAAATTAAAAGAGGTATTTCCTTAAAAGCACAAGGTTATAGCGACGAACAAATAATTACAAAGCTTCAAAAAATGGAAGCAAAAGTTCAAAAAAAAGAAGAACCTATTGAACCGATAAATGTTCAGGAGTATTTAAATAATGAAACTCAATTAAAATCGGAAGAAAATACTTCTGTTGTATCAATCGAATCTGATAAAGAATCTGAAAACACAGTAACAGATCTTACTCCTCGCATTGAAAAGAGCTTTACACTTGATGTAACCTCACAGACTTTACAGATGTTAGCAGAAGCTGTTGCTAAAAAAATAAGTGATGATATTACAAATTCAGACATGGCTACGAGATTAATTGAAGCCGGCGGTTACAAAAGGGATAACGAAATCTTAGCAAAACAAATTCAAGAGCTTTTGGCTCATAACAGAGAATTATCCGATAGAATTGAACAATTAGAAAGTCATTCTTCAAGAAGTTTTTGGAAAAGAATTTGGGGTCAGAAATAACAATCGTAAACTTGTAAAATAGTGAAATTTATGCTATTATTACACAAGGTAATAAACCGTAAGAGAGAGAAGAGGAGATTCAATGAGTCATCATTGGGTTGTTGAAAGAGAAATTTTAGGTCATAACATGCTGTTTAACATGGACACATTGATTACAATGTGGGCAGCAATGGCTTTTTTGTTAGTTGTAGCATTTTTTGCTACAAGAAAATTATCTGTATTTCCGGGAAAACTTCAATTAGTATTTGAATCGATATTGGGATATTTTGACGGTCTTGTAACAGGAATGATTCATGAAGGAGGAAGAAAACATTTTCCGCTTGTTGCTTCATTATTCTTGTTCATTGTTACCGCTAACTTAATGGGTCAATTACCGTTAAAAGTTTTTGAATTAAAACAAGGTGAAATTGCATCACCTACAAATGACATAAACCTTACTGCCGGCTTGGCGGTAATCGTATTAGTATATTATGTTGTCGCAGGTGTTATCAAGAAAAAACATAAATTCTTGCTACACGAAATATCTTTTGTCGGAATTATTTCAATGCTCGTAGAACTTTTGGAATTGGTGACAAGACCTCTTACACTTGCGTTACGACTTTTTGGAAACATTTTAGCAGGAGAAATCCTTATAACAGCACTGCTTGGTCTTTGTGCTTGGGGATTGCCATTACCTATTATGTTTTTTGAAATACTGGTTGCTTGCGTACAAGCTTTAGTATTTACAATGTTAACTACGGTTTATATTGCAACCGCAGTTAATGATCAACATTAAAAATTTGATCATTCGGTCACTTAATCACTATTAAAAATAAGAAGGAGATTAAAAATGTCAGAAGTACAAACAATTTCAGAAATGGCTCAATTAGGCGCAGGTATTGCGATGGGTTTTGGTGCTGTTGGTGCAGGACTTGGTATTGGGGTTGCTACTAAAGGTTTGATGGATGCAATTTCAAGACAACCTGAAATCGCAGGTAAAGCTGTAGGTTTCTTCTTAGTTGGTGCAGCTCTTGCAGAAGCTTGTGCTATCTATGCTTTAGTTATTGCTATGAAATTATCAGGTATGATGGGCTAGCGAATTTTGCGTAGAGTGGCGGCGAGCAAAGCGAGCCTAACTCGAAGTGACGCGCAGCAAAGCGAATATTAATTTTGCAAAGCAAAATGGAATGAGCGACTGCGAAGCATGAAGCAATAATCCGAGACAACAAAACAAGTTAGTAAAATGGCGGAATGTATCCCGCCAAAAGGTTTAAATAATGGAATTTAACGGAACTTTTTTAGCTACAATAATTACATTTATTATATTTGTCATTTTGATGAATAAGATTCTGTATGCTCCGATTTTAGGAATCATGGAAAAGCGTAAAGAAATAATTGACAACAATTATAAATCAGCGCAGGAAAATGATACAAAATCGGCTGAATTAGTTGCTGAAAAAGAAGAAAAACTGTCTCTTGCAAAAGATGAAGCGAAGAATCAATACAATAACATACTGGATGGATTTAAAAACCAACGCTCAGAAACAATAACAGATGCACAAAATTTTGCAAAAGAAGAACTTGAGCGTTCAAATGTTGAATTGGAAAATGTTTCTAATGATATAAAAAACAGCCTTAAAGGTTCTATGACAAGTCTTGCGAACGATATTGTGGAAAAAGTTATCGGTTATCGTTCTGAAGTCCAAGGGTTTGATGAAGAATTAGTAAACAAGGTTTTATGGGAAAAATAGACAATGGAAAACTTTAATATATTTATAGACTATATAGCAAGAACGAATTTATTTAACTTCGTTATATTTTTGTCCATAATTATTTTTCTTGTAAAGAAAATTAATATATCTGCAAAGCTCGAAGATTCACAAAATACGATAAAAGAAACTATTGATAATTCTGAAGAAACAAAATTGGAATCAGAAAAGCGTCTAAACTCAATAGAGGCTTCGATTGCTAATATTGAAGAAGAAATCAATACTATTCTTCAAAAATCTGAAGAAAACGCTAAATTAGTAGGCGAAAAAATTCTTCAAGATGCCGAAAAAACTGCTTTGACAATCCAAGAAAACACATCAAAATCTATTCAAAACAGTCAAACTCTTTTGAAAAATGAACTTTTAAAACGTGCTTCATTGGCTTCAATTGAAGTTGCTAAAAATCATATTATAAATGAATTAAGCTGGAACCAAGAATTGCATGACAAATTAATCAATGAAAGCATTGAGGCATTAGAGGGGGTAAATAATGGCGGGGCTTAAAGATAAAAACTGTGGTTTAATAGCTAACAGATGGGCTCTTGCTCTTATGGAATTAGCGCAAGAAAATATGAATATTTCCAAAGAAGATATTCTTGATGATTTGCATGAAATAGCAGATACAATAACTTCTTCTGAAGAGTTATCAAATGTTATTAATAACCCGTCAATTTCAACCGAAGAGAAACAAGTTGTTCTTTCAAAATTATTTCAAAATTCTATTATGCCAATAGTTTATAATTTTTTATTTGTTTTAAACCTAAGAAAAAGAATTTCAATAATTTCTGAAATTGCTTCAGAATTTGAAAAAGAGTTAGAAAAGATTAAAAACATTGCAAGAGTTAACGTAACTTCTGCATTTGAATTAAATAGCGAACTAAAAAATCAAATAAAAGCAAAAATCGCTGAAAAACTTAGAAAAGAAATTGTAGTTGACTGGGGGGTTGATAGCGATATAATTGCAGGACTTATATTTAATATTGATGAAACTGTTATTGATAACAGTATTAGGCATAAGTTGGATGACTTAAGTAAAACAATTATAAAGGGATGATAATAAAATGTGATTATAATCGATTCACGATTCACTGTTCACAATTTACGAATAAAAGAAAGGATAAAAAATGGCAGTAATAAATCCTGATGAAATTAGTTCAATACTAAAAGAGAACATTAGAAACTATGAAGCAAAAGCGGAGGTTTCAAATGTAGGCTCTGTTTTGGAAGTAGGTGACGGTATTTGTCGTATCTACGGTTTAAGAAATGTTATGTCAAACGAGCTTGTAGAGTTTGAAGACGGCAAAGGTACATTAGGCATTACATTAAATCTGGAAGAAGATAACGTAGGTGTTGTAATCTTGGGTGAATATACACACATTAAAGAAGGTATGGTTGTAAAAACAACCGGAAGAATCGCATCAGTACCGGTAGGAGATGCGCTTATCGGCCGTATTGTTAACCCAACCGGTCGCCCTATTGACGGAAAAGGTGAAATTATTACTGACAAAACTCGTGCTATTGAAAGAGTTGCTCCGGGGATTGTAGCTCGTAAATCAGTTCACCAACCTCTTCAAACAGGTCTTACTGCTATTGATGCTTTAACTCCAATTGGTCGTGGACAACGTGAGTTGATTATCGGTGACAGACAAACTGGTAAAACTGCCATTGCTATTGATACAATTTTGAACCAAAAAGGCGGAGATGTAATTTGTATCTATGTTGCTATTGGCCAAAAAGCCTCAACTGTAGCTCAATTAGCAAAAACTCTTGAAAAACACGGAGCTATGGATTATTCAATTATCGTTTCAGCTACAGCTAATGAGCCTGCTCCGCTTCAATACATTGCACCATTTGCAGGTGTCGCAATGGCTGAAGAATTTATGGAACAAGGTAAACACGTTTTAATTATATATGATGATTTGACAAAACACGCTCAAGCTTATCGTGCAATGTCATTACTTCTAAAAAGACCACCGGGACGTGAAGCTTACCCTGGTGACGTATTCTACTTACACTCAAGATTGTTAGAACGTGCGGTTAAATTATCTGATGAATTAGGTGGTGGTAGTATTACTGCGCTTCCAATCATTGAAACTCAAGCCGGTGACGTTTCTGCGTATATTCCGACTAACGTAATTTCTATTACAGATGGTCAAATATTCTTGGAAACAGGCTTGTTTAACTCTGGCGTAAGACCTGCAATTAATGCCGGTTTATCAGTATCACGTGTAGGTGGCGCTGCTCAGACTAAAGGGATTAAACAAGTTGGTGGTCAGTTACGTCTTGACTTGGCTCAGTTTAGAGAATTAGAAGCTTTCGCACAGTTTGCTTCTGACTTAGACGCAGCTACTAAAAAACAACTTCTAAGAGGTCAAAAATTAACAGAAGTTCTTAAACAACCTCAATACAAACCTTTAACAGTTGCTCAACAAGTTACTATCTTGTTTGCAGCTAACGAAGGATACTTAGATGAAGTTGATAACAAAAAGGTTCAAGAATACAAAGCCGGCTGGTTTGAACACTTTGAAGCTAATATGCCTGAATTAGATAAACGCCTAAATGATGGTGATAAATTGTCTGATGAAGACAAAGAAGCTTTGAGAGTACAATTAGAAGCTTACGGAAAAACATTATAAAAAAGTGATCATGTGATCACTTGGAGAAAATATGCCAAACTTAAAAGATATTAAAAGCAGAATAGGAAGTGTACAAAACACTAAAAAGATTACAAAAGCTATGAAAATGGTTGCAGCTGCAAAAGTAAAAAAAGCTGAATATACGGTTAAAGCTGCTCGCCCTTTTTCTGACGAGTTATTAAACCTAACTCGTAAAATGCTTGCTACTGTCGGAGAATTTTCAACAACAGGTTTGAAAGTTGAGCGTGGGTTGGATAACTATCCTGCACTTTTAACAAGAAGAGAGGTAAAAACCGAAGGATTACTCGTTATTACTTCAAACAAAGGTTTGGCAGGTGCATATAATGCTAATATAATAAAAACAACTTTAAAAAGAGTTAAAGAAAACACCGAAAAAGGCATTAATACAGTCATTTATCCGGTGGGGCAAAAAGCTATTTCAGGTTTCAAGCATAAAGCAGGAAATTTTGAACTAAAAGCTGGCTATTCTGCGGTAGCTAATGAACCTACAGCCACCGGAGCTAATTTAATTGCGGAAGATATAGCTACAGATTTTGTTTCCGGAAAAATTGATAAAATAGATATTATCACAACACATTTTAATAATATGATGTCCTACAATATTGTTGATTGGGAAATCTTGCCTGTAGAAATAGAAAAGGCTGAAGTTCATGAACTTGATCCTGTAATGGAGTTTGAACCTAATGCCCATTCGGTTTTACAGCAATTAGTGCCAATGTTTATTACGAACTCTATTTATCAAGCATTACTTGAAGCAAATGCCAGTGAATTAGCGTCAAGGATGACAGCTATGTCAGCAGCTTCTAATAACGCAGAAGAAATGATTACAACTTTAACAATTGATTACAATAAAGCTCGTCAAGCAGCAATCACACAAGAACTTGTGGAAATTGTTTCAGGAGCTTCTGCTATTTAGTACTACGACTTTTTCAAGTAATGAACTTCAGAGGCATCATATTCTTTTAAAAGGTGTCTTTCTCTGTTTGCAATATCTTTAATATTAAAAGGCATCGCAATAGCTCCGCCAATAGCACCGGCAGCAATACCGATCAGATTACTCCAGATTTTACCCAAATTTTTAGTAACATTTGTACCTAAAGCACAACAAACAAAAGTCGGAACCAAAACTTTGATATAAGAAAATACCGTTTCTTCTTTGTGGAACTTTTTATATTTTGAACAAAATTCATCGGCTTTTGCTTCAGGCACTTTAAAATATCTGGTTGGAATTTTATCTGATTCTAAATTCACCTGAACATGTTGGCTATCAAGTTTTCTTTCAATTTTTAAATTAATTGACATAAACACACCTTCTTATCTATATTAAAGCAAGTTTAGAAAAATTATTGCTACTATTGAACATTTTTTTTACAAAACTTTACTAGCAAATAAAATTTTTACAAGTTATAATCCTCTTAGAGATTATGACAAAGATTAATAGTATCCCAACATATAATTATAATAATGATGTTGTTAAATATAAATACTTGGAAAAAGTAGACAACACACCGGAGATGCCGGATAAGAAGGTTCAGGCGGCAGCTCAAAGGTTCATGCTTAGAAGAAACCGCTTATCAAGAATCGAAACAAAACAAGATAAAATACAAGCTTTAGCCGGCGCAGCGATTGGAACAATTGCAACAATGGCTTTTTTAATGTCTAAGAAAAAAATAAAAAATCCGTTCAAAATGGAATATGGACTTGGAGATATGCTATTATTGTCAGCAGCACCAATTGTTACCGGTGTAAGCGTCGGTATGATTGGAAATGACGCAAAAACAAATTTGGCAAAAAGTAAAGAAGGAGTTTTTCAATTCCTGAACGCCGCAATTCCAACTTGGTTGGCAGGTGCAACCTTAAAATGGTGTGAAACAACCAAAGGTTTGAACAATATTCCATCAAAACTTTTATCAATCGCAGCTACAATCTTGATAGGTATGCACGGAGCTGCAGCATTATCAAACATTATTTGTGACCCTAAAGATAAACATCCTGACAGAAAACTTACTCTATTAGACTCCATTGCGAATTTGGATGACCTAGTTGGAGTACTGGTTTTAGCAAAATTCCCTATAGTTGATAAATTATATTTAGAAAAATTATTGCCGTTTATTTATACATATTGTGGTTATAGAGCCGGCAAAAGTAACTAGGTAAAACAGATTGTAAAAATCTACTAAAAATTGTTACATACTCTAACAAAAATAAAATTTTATAGGTATTATATTAAGTATGAACGTGAATAATATAACAAACAATTCGTTTAAAGCATTGTTAGAACCCCATAGACAAGAATACTCCGGCAGACAAGAAAAATTAGCCAATCGAGTAAGAGAGATTCTGACAACAAAAAATCCGGATAATAGTAACTATAATTATACAGATTATTTTGAAGAAAAGTTTGGGTTAGATTTATACATCAAACCCATTAAGGAAGATAACTCTATTAATAT
>JAFQNY010000153.1 GCA_017395765.1 bacterium | reverse complement strand
TCCAAAATTTGTTCAAAAATTGGGCTTGGAGTGGTTGTATCGTACAATTTCTCAACCGTCAAGGATTAAAAGAATATTTCCTGCTTTACCGATTTTTTTAATAAAAGCTTTTAATTATAGATTTTCAAAATAGGAGTTTTAGTATGTTATCTGCAAACGAAATAGACGGTTTAAAAAAAACATCTTTAAAAATACGAAGAAATATTTTAAAAATGATTCATTCTGCAAAATCAGGACATCCCGGGGGATCATTATCAGGAGTAGATATTTTATTGGTATTATATAAAAAATGTTTAAATATTCCTACTGAATGGGAGAATTCTCAAAATTTTGAAAAAAGAGATCGTTTTATTCTTTCAAAAGGTCATGCTTCACCTTTGTTGTACTCGATATTGTCAGAACAAGGGTTTATTGCTGAAGATGACTTATTAACTTTTAGGAAAATCGGTTCTCGATTGCAAGGTCACCCGTCTAAGGGTTATTTACCTGGCGTTGAGGCTACAACAGGATCTCTTGGACAAGGATTGTCTTTAGCTTGCGGAATTGCCATGGGGTTAAAGCTTGATAATAACCCTGCGAATGTTGTTGTTTATGTTGGAGATGGTGAATTGCAAGAAGGCTCATGCTGGGAAGCTTTTATGCAAGCTTGTCATAGGAATTTAAATAATTTAATTGTTATAGTAGATAGAAATAAATTACAAATTGATGGGTGTACTGAAGATGTTATGTCTTTAGGGGACGTAAACTCTAAGATAAAATCTTTTGGTTTTGAAACTTGTGAAATCAATGGTCATGATTATAATGAAATCTATACTGCAATTGAATCTGCAAAAAAATCAGAAAGACCTTTTGCCATAATTGCGAATACTATTAAAGGAAAAGGTGTTTCTTTTATGGAAAATCAAGCGGGATGGCACGGAAAAGCCCCTAATGATGAGCAATTGAGTGATGCGTTAAAGGAGTTACAATAATGGTAAAAGTATGTCCGTTTTCTGAAACAAAAGAATGTAATGAACAGTGTCCTCTTTTTGTTTCTCCAACAGATTTAAATGAGTTCGTTTCAGCAAGACTGTGTTCTATTGGGGTTTTAGATAAAAAAAATGGAAGTTGCTCATTAAAACTTTTGGCTTTAAGCCAAAGTCGTATGATTTTCGAAAACACTAATACAAGAGGTTAATTTTACTATACGTTAGTGCTGTCGGGTTGTTGTTCAGTCTCTTTATTTTCCATATCTAGAGCTTTGATTTTAAGTTCTGATTCTTTGGCTTTTATCATAGCTTGAAGCACTAAGTCTTCCTTTGACTGTTTTTTTATATCTGCAAAAATATCTTTTAATTCATCTTCACTAAGACCTTGTGGAGATTTTATACAAACCACGAGTTTATCTTTTCTAAGAGTCTTGTACGTTAAATAGATAATTCCCCATAAAAGAATACCTTGTATTATGCCTATTGTCGGTATATTACTGAAAAATTTTGAGCTTATATTCCAAAGATTCATGCAGACCCAACCAGGAAATACTACAAATCCTGCTATTAGGCAACATACAACTCCCATTGCAACGATTAAACCTCTAATCCCTCTGATTTGAATTATATTTGTATTCTTTTTCATTTATTCTCACCTATCAGATTAATAAAATCCTCTTCACTTAATATTATAACACCTAATTTTTCTGCTTTGTCCAATTTTGATCCCGGATTACTTCCGGCTACTACATAAGAGGTGTTTTTTGAAACAGAAGAAGAGGTCTTTCCGCCCTTCATTTTTATTTTATCACTAGCTTCATCTCTTGTCATGCTAATTAAGGTTCCGGTGAGTACGAATGTTTTACCGGCGAGCTCCTCGGTCCTGTTTAGATTAGTGTTTTCAAAGGTGAAGCCTAAGTTTTCAAATTCGCTTAATAATTTTAAATTCTTATCATTGTGGAAGAATTCGTAAATACTTAAGGCGATTTTATCACCAATTCCTTCTATTGCTGATAATTTTTCTAAGCTTGCTTGTTTTAAATCTTCAATGCTCGGACATTCGTTAACCAATAAATCTGCAGTTTCTTTTCCGACATGTCTTATTGAAAGGGCTGTTACAAATCTGGAAAACGGTTTAGTTTTACTTTCTTGAATGGAGTGATACATGTTTGATGCGGATTTTTCTTTTACGTTTTCTAATTTAAAGAAATCCTCATATTTTAGTTTGTATAAATCCACTGGTGTTGCTACTAAACCAAGTTCGTAGAGTTGATTAATGACGGAAGGTCCTATATAATCAATATCCATCGCTTCTTTTGAAACCCAATACTCTAAGCGTGCTTTTATTACGGATGGACATTCTGAGTTTTCACAAAATAAATTTACTTCACCTTCTCGTGTAACAAGTTTACCTCCGCATTCAGGGCAGGTTTTCGGAGTTGTGTAAACAGGTAAAGAGTTATGGATTTCTGAATCGACAACTTTTATAACTTTAGGGATAATTTCAGCGGCTTTTTTTATTAAAACTTTATCTCCAATCCTAATATCTAAGCGTTTTATTTCATCGAAATTGTGCAAACTTGCTCTTGAAACTATACTGCCGGCAAGGTTTACCGGTTCTAAAATTGCAACAGGCGTGACGGCTCCGGTTTTTCCGACTCCTAATTCTATATCTAAAAGCGTTGTTGTTATTTCTTCAGGTGGGAATTTAAACGCTGTAGCCCATTTAGGAGCTCGGGATGTAAATCCCAATTCGTTTTGATAATCAAATCTGTTCACTTTAATTACAACACCGTCAGTGGCATAGTCTAAGTTAAATCGTGTTGTTTCCCAGTCTTTGCAAAATTTAATAGCACCTTCAATATCATTAACTAAACGAATGTTAGGATTCGTCTTAAAGCCGAGTTCTTTAATATATTGAATACTGTCCCAATGAGTTTTTGGTAAATAATCTCCATTTTCAATGATGGCAGTATATGTAAACATTGATAAATCTCGTTTTGCAGTAACAGAACTATCCAGTTGTCTTAAAGAGCCTGCGGCTGCATTTCTCGGGTTTGCAAAAATTTTATCGCCTTTTTCTTTGCTTTCTTCATTTAGTTTTTCAAAAGAGGACTTTGGCATGTATATTTCGCCACGGACTTCTACGTCCGTGTCTTTGAAAAGTTTTAGCGGAATTGCTTTAATTGTTTTAAGGTTTTGAGTTATGTTTTCTCCTATGATTCCGTCACCTCTAGTAACACCGGTTGTAAATAAGCCGTTTTTATAAGTTAAAGCTATGGCTAATCCGTCAATTTTAAGTTCGCAGACCAGTTCTACAGGTTCTGTAAATTCTTTTTGTACTCTTTCATACCATTTTCTTAATTCATCTTCGTTATAGGTGTTGTCTAGGCTATATAAACGATATTTATGTTTATATTCCTCAAAACCTGAACTGATACCGCCGACTCTTTGAGTCGGGCTATCCGGTGTTGTAAATTCAGGATGAGTTAATTCTAAATCTTTTAGCTCTGAAAATAATTTATCATACTCGTAGTCGCTAATTGTAGGATTATCCAGTACGTAATAATTGTAATTGTGTATATTTATTTCATCTCTGAGATATTTAATTCTATCTTTTGGCATAAACCCCTCTTGAACTTGTTAAAACTCTTATAATCCCTATCATTATCCAGAACACAAGCTGGATTTGCGGTCTGAAAAATACGGTGTCAACAAAACCGTGTATCAAAATTCCTGCCAGTGAAATGACGGCAATCGATAAATATATGGATTTTGAATTGTTTCTTTTTAGAATATATTTTATAGCTTTAGATAGGTTAATTCCAATAAATATCAAAAATGCAATTAATGCAAATATTCCGCTTTCAACGGCAATTTCAAGATAAATATTATATGCACTTAAAGCATCAAATCCGGTTTTCATATATAAGCCGTAAATCTCTCTAAAATTCTGATTTCCGACACCTATTCCGAGTAACCAATTATCTTTAAACATGTTTATGCAAGAATTATAAACATTGAATCTGAATGAATTTGAACTATCATTTCTCATTGCAAAAATCGATAAGATTCTTGCTCTAAGTGAAGCTTTTGATAAAATAAACAAAAGGATTAATGAAGTCATTATTCCTGAGAATATTAGAAAAACTTTCTTGTAAACCGGTTTTAAAAATTTGTATGTCAAAATTGCAAATAATATTAATTCAATAAATAAACCTAAGTATGCTCCTCTGCAACCGGTCATGAAAATTGTCGCTATTCCCAATATAAAACACATAAACCCGCAAGCCGCTGTCTTATAATGTTTATTTAACAAAGGTATAAAAACTAATATTAATGTTGATGGCAGGATTGATAAAATGTAGCCGCCAAAAAGGTTTGGATTATATGGTTTTATTGTTCCGTAAACTCTTGTCATAATTTCTTCTGGGTTTAGACGAGTCATATCTTGCCAACCTGAAATTTCAGAAACTGATAAAAAATTCTGGTTAACGGCAACTATTGATTCAATGAATACCGCAGAAGCAAGAGCTATTAAAATGTACTTTAGTTTGTTTAAATTATCTTTAAGGAAATGAATAAAACTAATATAGAACCCTAAATAGATTAAAGTTTTGAAAAATCCTTTAATGCTTAATGTTAATAATGATGAACCTGCTACGCTTATTAATACTACTAAGAAATATATTAACAGGCTTTTATCTGCAGAGCTTAAACAAAACCTTTCATTAGGTTTTATAAGAAGTTTGAATGTTGTCAGAATTATTGAAAATATTGCAAAATAACCTATAGAATCAGAGGTCATAAAATTAAAAGATAATATTGTTGACAGTATTGATACAAAGATAAGCGTATCAATGTTTTGTAAAAAATAGCTCTTCTTATATATAGGATTTGTAAATTTTTGAATTTTATTTAAAAATTTGTTTATAATCATAAATTATGTATATCTCTAATCGTATCCGGCAATACCGCATATATCTCATCTATTAAACTCGTTACTATTCCTATATCTAATACAATAAATCCCCAAAAATCTTTTGATGCATTTATTGTTTTAGATAAAAATTCCAGCTGTTTAAGAGTATTAGGCTTATTTGATGATAACAGTATTTTTTTATTTTCTTGAATTTCTTGAGGTAAGCTTTTGTATAAGTTTTTCAGGTCCTTAAGAATTTGTTGCTTCGAACAAATAGCCATATGGTCAAAGAATAATAAAAATTTAAAACTTCTATCAATAGTATCTTCAAATTTACTGATTGCAGAATAGAAATTGTCAGCTTGCATAATTAAAGTCCTTTAGCCTAAATCTTTGTTTTCACCTTCGTCATTAATTTTGTTTTCAGAAGTAACTTTAATATCGGAAATTGTTCCGTTGAATTTATATTTTTCACCTTCTAAAGTAACAGGTAATCCCATTTTAATTTTGTTCCCGCCAACAACAGCTCCGTCTTTGGTGATTTTTGCAGTGTCAGAAATTTTGATTATTGCATCAAATATCGCCGGTTGCGCAGGATCCGGAATTAAGATGTTTTTAGAAGACGGTGCAAAAGTTTTTCTAGGTTCTGATTTAACACCAATAACATTTAATTCTGTATAAGGAACATTTCTGATTGTTATAAATGTTTTATCATTGAGACTTATCGGAAATTTTTCACCAGTAATGGTAACCCCTCTTAAAAAAACTTCAAATTCAATTTGTGAAGTAGCTTCGATTTGTTTATCCGCAGTTTGTCTGACATTTTTTGCGGTTAAAAGTCCTATTATCAATGCGATGACGACTCCGATTATTATAACCAAATCTGCAAAACTGAATTTTTTCATTTTATACCTCTATTTAAATTTCTACGCTAATTTCTTTTGGCATTGCGTCCAATATTTCGCTAATATTTGTTGTTGCGCAACCAAATTGTTTTATAACAATCCCTGCTGCTATATTGCCGATAATAGCTGCATAAACCGGTTCTGCGCCTATAGCCAAAGCTAAGCTATAAGTTGCGGTAACCGTATCTCCGGCACCGGTGACATCGAAAACTTTTGATTTATTAAACACAGGAATATGGGTATATCGATTGTTTTTTTCTATAACAACCATTCCTTCAGAACCGCATGTTATTAAAATATTGTCTAAGTTAGATTCTTTAATCAAAATGTTGCCGGCTTTTAAGAAGTCTTCTTTGTTTTTTAAATAAAAACCTACATGCTTTTGTGTGTCCGGTAAGTTTGGGGTCATTGAAAATGCATTTTTATATTTGTTTAAATCTTTTTGTGCATCAACAATAACTTTTTTTGAATATTTGTTCGCAATACCAATAACTGTATTGATAACTTTGTCAGAGAGAGTCCCGATATGGTAGTCTGACAGAATAATCGCATCAAAGTCAGGAATTAATTCCGTAGCTTTTTCGATTATTTTATTTTCGGTTTCTAATGAAATCGGAGCATTTGTTTGTCGGTCAATTCTCACTATTTGTTGAGTAATTGAATGAGAACAAGAGCCGGAGATTCGGGTCTTTGTTATAGTTTTGCGAGTTTTATCTGTAATTAAGGACTCGCAATTGACATTAGCATCAATAAACGCATTTTTTAAATCTTCAGCTTGGTAATCATCTCCGATTATCCCTATGACGCTAACTTTGCCGTCGTTGATTTTAGAAACGTTATGTGCTGCGTTAGAGGCTCCGCCTAAAATATGTTTTGTGTGTGTGTGTTGTAAGATTAGCACCGGAGCTTCTCTGGATATTCTCTCCGTATCTCCGTAAACCATTTCATCTAACGCCAAATCACCGATTACAAGGATTTTTGCTTCTTTTAATTTTTCAATATAATTTTTTAATTTTTCAATACTAATATCCATTTTCAATCTCTCTTATGATTGCTTATATTTTAAATATCATATATAATGATATCATAAAAATAAAAAGGGAGATTTATTAAAAACATATATGGCTGGAAAAGATTCTCAACCAAATAATATATATAGTGAAAATGATGCCCTCGATATAAATGAATTGGCGTCTTTAAATGAAGACATTTCTCCTGAGTTAATTGAACAGTTACAGAATCAGTTAACTCAAAATGCAATGGCGTTTACCGGAAAATCTCCTTTAGTTGAGGATGATTCAGAGTTGTTTGAAGAAGTTTCTGAGAACAATGAGTCGGTTGCAGAACCTAAGCCAGAGAAAGATGATGCTCCAAATAGAGTTAATATTGATGATAATATTGATGATAACTTTATGAAAAAGTATAAGGCTAAGTTGAATAGAGAACAACAAGCCGCAATGCAAATGGAAGAATCTTCTAAACTAAGAGGCCACAGAAGTTCTGAAGAAGAGGAGTTTGAACAAAATAGTATCAATACTTCATCGGATTCTAAAATAGAAAATTTAACAAGCGGAAATATTATTGAAAAGCCTATTTCTAAAGAACAATTAGATTATAATGAGAGTTTGGATTTTTTGGATAACAATGTAAAGTATTCAAAATATGTTGTTTATATTGATCCGGAAAATGCAGAGTTCATTGAAAGTTTAACAGTAAGAGAACGTAAAAATTTGATTAATAAAATTTTACGTGAACAAGATGATATTGCTATTAGTAAACGACGTTTTGATATAGTAAAATCAGTTTTTAAACATGTTATTATTGCTGTTATTACAATAACAATTTCTGTACCTGTTCTATATCATATGATTAATGCGTCTTTGGAAGCTTCGATAAATAATTACAGAAAATCTCAAACTATATTTAAATCTTTGTATAAGGAGAAGGGTAAAATTAAGCAAATTAAAAGGAATTAAAATTCTAATTTTGCTTTTCTTTATCTAAAGCGATATCTGTTAATTTATCCCCTAGTTTATAACCTCCAATTGAAGCTCCGGCAAAAGTCAATCCTTTAATTACTCCTGAAATACCTTTTAGAGGCCTTTTGTTGTTTATTAAAATGTTTCCGCAATAATCGTCAATTAAATTTAAGCATTGATTAATTGGTGATGATTTCCCGCCAGTAGTAGCTTTTGAAACTATTCGATTCTTTTCCCCAAAAGCAGGCATATCTATAATCTTTTTAGTAGCATTTTCTGCAAGGAACATTGTTGCTAGAGCTCCTGATTCATCTGCAAGAGCTTCAATTTTATCTTCTTCAGATAAAACATTAAGGCCTCCGGCAAAACAGATTACAGGGTTTATGTTTTTAGCGGTGAAATTAAGAGTTTTAACCGCACCGTTAACAATTTTATTTTTTTTAGATAAAGCTTTAATTGCATCGCTTGCATTTTCAAAGGCCATTGCTGATGAATAGGATCCGTTATCTGCTGCGATAGCTATTGATTTAACCGCTCTAGCACCTTTTAAAGTTTGAGCTAATGCAATATTTGCGTTAGCAATAGAGTATAAAGGTTGTTCTTCAAAAGAATCAACGCTTCTGTCAGCTCTTCTGGCTGAGAAAATTGCATTAGATGCAATTATCGGCGTGCATAATGCTATTGTTGATACATTTGTCATTATAAACCTTACTACAATACTACTACTATATATATAAAGTAATTTTATTTGTTAAAATTGCATAAATCTTACTAAATGTAACAATTTGTAACAAAAATCCCCAAAATATTAAAGTTTTAGAAAAAAATGCCGTAAACCATAGTAAAGGGACAAACTTAAGGAACGACGAATATGGGAATGGCGGCATCACAAGCACGCTTGCTTTGTATCACAGCACGAATACATGATTTAGAGTATCAAGCACAAGC